>JBGTJT010000130.1:0-9519 GCA_041744995.1 Pirellulales bacterium
AGCGCGGCATTCCCGGCGCGGTGACGCATTTAATCCAACTGGCCGACAGTCCACACGCGATTGTCCGCCAGGCAGTCCGAGAATGCCTGGCGGAATTCACACTGCCGCAGTTCATTGCCAACTTCGAGACGCTCGACGACGCCGCCCGCGCCAGCACCGCCGCGTTGGTCTGGCGGGTCGACAAACAGGCGCCTCGCCTGCTGGCGGACGAACTACGGTCTAAATCGCGCACCAAGCGGTTGCGAGCGTTGCGCATCGCAAGGTTGATGGAACTGGCGCCACAGGTCGAGCCGTTGGTAATTGGCCTATTGAGTGACAGCGACTTCATGGTCCGCTGCGAGGCGGCGCAAGCACTGGACCAATGCACCAGCGACCAGGCAATCGCGGCGCTGCGGCAGGCGTTGCTCGATAACAGCATCGCGGTGCAAGAGGCCGCCGAGCAGAGCTTGATCTGCATCGCCGACCGGAGAACAACCTCCACCGCCGGCGGCACGCCAGAAGCCGCCGCCAGCCGGCAGGGATCGCTGACGGAGAACCCATCATGATGACGGCATACTGTTTGTCGCCCGCCGGATTGTTGCTGGCCGAAGTGAGCCGCTGGGAAAGCATGGGGGGCGGATTGCGGCCCAAGGAGGGCGACAACTCGGCGTGGGAGATACTCGCCGTAATCGGCGGCTGCGCGGTTCTCGCCGCGGCGGTCTGGTGGCTGCTGACTCGATTTACGGACATCGGACGCGCCCGCCCCAATTCGCCCCGCAAGCTGTTCGCCGAACTCTGTTCCGCTCACGGGCTGGACGCCGCCAACCGCCGACTACTGGCCAAGATCGCTCGCTGGCAGCGGCTGAAGCATCCGGCCCGGCTGTTCATGGAACCGGAACGCTTCGAGACGGTCAACCTGTCGCCGCAACTTGCGGCCAGTCGAGAGCAGGTGGAAGCGATTCGGAAGCAAATATTCGCGCCGCCGCCGTCGGGCACGGAGTGAGATAAGGAATCGCTCAAGAACTACTTTGGCATTTGCTTCGCCGAGACGGCTCAAGTTCTGTTTTGAACAGAAGGAAACGGAGAGAACGGAGAAGTGATTCTCTGTTGCCTCCTATCCACTCTGTTCACTGGAAGATGACTCCCGGCAGCCTTCCCCAAAAAAGCAAAGAACCATTAACTACTATTATTGCATACAGGTTCGACACTCAGCCTATTGAGACTGTTTGACACCACATCGCTTTGAACGGACGGAGCAAAATCAAAGCAATAAAACTGCGGGCGTAACTCTTGGGATCACCTCGGCACTGATTAGCGACAGGCAACAAAGGTTACAGAGTCAACAGAGATTTTGGTCCTCTGTTTTCTCTGTTGCCTTCTGTTCAAACAAGCCGCGGAGTTGACTTTCAATAATGCGAAGCAAATGCGGAAGCTAATCTTGAGCCATCTCTGATGCAGCTTACGGTCTGGGAGCGCGGCGGGGAAACGCCGAGGTGCTTTCGCGGACCACGCCGTCGCTAGGACGCGCGCGGAAATCGTTCGGATCGGCGCGGCGACCGAGGTCGACCGACCGCTCACGCCCCACGAAGCCAACATAATCCAAAAACTTGGCTACTGAAATTTGCTTGACGCCCGCCTGCTGGGCGTCCTTGAGCAACTGCGAATATGCCTCCAGCGCCGCGGTGTTGTTCTCGGTTGCCGCGGGCGGATCGCCGACGACAATGAACCGCGTCTTGTAGGTCGGCTTGCCGGAACGGTTGCCCTTGGCGTCGACCACTGCGTCGAGTTCACCGCCGTTGATGTTGATGATGCTCCGCAGACGCTCCAAGTCGTCCGTGCCGTCGCCGTCGATGTCGATCAGGCCGGCCACGGCAAAATGCTCCCGCTGACCCGGCGTGAAGGCGGTGGAGAAGATGACGTCATTGCGAAGAATCGGATTGGAGACGCTGTCTTCCAGGATGCGGGCTTCAGCCACATGGGGGCCGAGCAGGCGGACCACCTCGATCTTGGCCTTGGGCGAGGTTTCGGGGGTGACCTGGCTGACGTCGCGGTCGAACACGCTAAAGGTGGTCTGGCGGCGCAGCCCGTCGGCGTTGCCGATGTTGATCCACACCGTGCGTTGACGTTCGCTGATGCCGGTCACCTGGCCGTCGGGCGATTCGATATCGGTGTCTTTCAGTTCGGTATGTTCCTTGCGGATTTCCTCGAAGTCCCTTTGCATCGTGCGAAGCTGCGCAGCGAGCGTACTGCGATCACGGGCGGCGGTCCCTTCGATCTGGCGGACGGTTTCCAAGGTGCCGGCGATCTTCTGATCCTTTGCCGCCAAGGCGCCGGTGAACTTCGAGCGATCGTCGTCGTACTCCTTGCGGGCTTCCATCAGTTGCGCCAGTACCACGTTCTTGTCGTCCTCGAACCGCTTGTTCGCCGCCGCCAACTCCGCCTGCAGTTGCTTGCGGGCGTCTTGCAGCTTGGCCAATTCGTCGCGATGCCGGACCCGCTCTGCTTGCAGTTGCAGGTAAGTTTCCATCTGGTTTTCCAGGGCCGTGGTGATCGTTTGGGCCGGCTCGGGATAGGTCGCCGAATACTGCTTCATCAGGTTTTCGATTTCGGTCTGGATATCGCTCACCTTGGCGTCCGGATCCTTGCCGACGGCCTTCTTCAGGGCTTCCAGTTCAATATCGGTGGCAACGCGAATCTTGATTTCCTCCTGCTCCCGCTGCGTGGCGGTGTTGGCTACCGCGACCTGCTTCTCCCACTCCTTGTAGAAAATGAAGCTGGTCGCCGCCAAGGCGATCGTGATCAGCACGAACAGGATCAACGCGATCTGAAGACCCTGATGTTCTTTGCCTGCCATGAATCTGCTCCTATCGAAGAAATCGGCCGTTACGACTCCGCTGGCCTGGCCACACTGTTCCGAAATGGACACTGTTCCGAAATAGACACTGTTCCGAAATGGATCGAGATAAGCAATGCCGCGGCAATAGTCCTAATTGGACCACACAACGGCAGGTTTCGTAAGCAACTTGAGAGAACCGGTCAACGACTAGCACGCTGGGCTGACGGCTCCGTTGACCGTCGAGAGCCGGCAAACTCCATCACCTGATTCTAATTGGACTTGCGCTGAGTGTCAAACTTCAGGCAGACGCCCAGCAGGGGCAAATTGCCCGATCCTAGGAATAGTTCGCACGACTGTGCCGATTTTGTTGCACCCAGGGAAGCGATTTTCAGAATAATTCCGTTTTGCTTGGTTCAATCGGCCACGTCGACCAATGCAGCCTGCGGGCCAAATTGTCCAAACGCCTCACCCCCGTTGCTCAGGACAAACGGCCCCGCCGTCTTGTCAAAGTGCAGCAGAAGCATGGTTGCTTCGTTCGATTCGAGTCGGCGAGGTGGTTGGAATTCATCCTCATAGATCGCCGCTCGGGAGAGCCGCACTTCGTCGATTTGTCCGGAGTAGGTCCGCGTCGGTTGGCCGTTCCGGTCGGAATCGGCGCCGATATACAGAGGCAAGTCGTTGGTCCGTCGCTTGCCTTCGGCCGTTTCACTGGCCGCAAGTTTGCCGTCGATGAACAGCTTGATGGTTGCTCCATCGTAGACCCCGGCCAAGTGGGTCCACTTGTTCTCGCTCAACTTGTGCTTGGCGGGCGCAACGACATACCGGCCGCCAAGATGCGTCTCGAACTGCGGCACCCCCTCGTCCGAGAAGATCGCATACTCGGACGCCTGTGATTTGGCGATGATCGCCCGAAAACCATCAAGCTCTTGCGGGCGGACCCAGGCCTCCAGCGTGAATGGCCCCTGCGGCAGCATGACGTCGGCGGCGTTCACCCGCACCGCAGACTGCTCCCCGTTGATTGCCACGGCGCGGTTGGCCGTCGGCGCGAAGTAATCGGCTGCCGCCGGCGCAGCTCGGACGCTGATCGGACTGCTCGCATCCGGCAGTCGCACACGCGTCGATTCGCCAACATACTCCAGCAGCAGACGGACCGACGGTATCGAAGTATCGCTCAGTTCTCCAGCGGTGCGGCGGACGCGGAACTTCAACTCCTGCTCTGTGCCGGGCGCCAATCGCACATGGCGATGGTCGAGCGTGGCGGCCCAGGGGCCGAAGCCGCCGGGCGTATCGAGCACGATCATGGCGTCGATGGGCCGCGGAGCGTTGTTGTTGATCGTAAACGCGACTTCGCCACTGCCACTACCGTCGTTCTGCAGCACTAGGCTAGAAGTCTTCAGGATCGGTCGAATGGCACGCGCCCTGGCGATCTCGGCCAGGAACTCCTCGGTGAACGCCTTGGGGTCGATCACCGCGCCGACCGGCAGTGCCGAGACGGAAACCCGGTTCTTTCGGACGGTGACCAGGTTCATGTGATGCAAATAGCCCGCCCCAGGAATATCGGCCGACAGATGGCCGCCGGTGGTCGCTAGTGCGAAATACTCGATGCCGTCCTGGGGATCGTATTTCATGCGATGGATATGCCCGGCGAAGACGGCGGTAACATTTCCGGCCGCTTTCAGTTTTTCATGAACCACCTGCCAGTTGTGTCCATAGCGTCCGCCAATCCAGCGAGGATGATGCAGGAACAGGAACAGATGATCGGCATCTTTGAGTTCCGATAGAGCCTTGTCCAAGAACTCCAACTGCGCGTCGCTCATCTGCTGCAGGGCTGGTTCGTTAAAGTCCTTGCGGTTGGTCGCCGGGTCGCCTTCGTCGGAATAGAGCACGATGAAGCCCGCGTTCTTGTGGCGAAAAGAATACCACAGCGGTCCGAAGTGCTTCTCGTAGTTCTGCTCATGATGCCCCGCCGGCGGCTTGCCTTTGCCGCGCCAGTAGATGTCGTGGTTGCCGGCGACCGGATACCACTTCATGTTGAGCTTTTTCATAACCAATTTGTATTCTTCCATCTCCCGCAGCCACTGGTCCGTTTCACTGTACCCTTGAATCAGGTCGCCGACGGTCATCACCAAATCGGGATCAAGCAGATTGGTATCGACCACGGCCTGCTCCAGCACTTTCAGCCCCTCAGGTGGTCCGCCCGTGCGGTCGCCGTAGATGACAAAGTGAAAGACATCCTCTTCCTTGGCCAGCGGCAGCACCTTGGCCGCAGTCCGGGTAGTCGTAATCGACCGCTCCGCCGCCTCGGCGGCGTGCGGATGATCGTCCTCGTGCTCATGCCCCGGATGGGCGTCGGCCGGCGACCACGCACATGGGAGAAGCAGAATCAGGAAAATATAAAGGCAGCGAGGGCGCTTCATCGAAGCAGTGCTCGGGGTGGGCAACCAGGGAACGAAACAAGTCGCGAAGAACCCATTATGACGCCCAGGGCGGCGGAGGTCACGCAAGAAACGGCGTGAAATCGAGCAGCCTGCGATGGATTTCGACCCCCAAAAAAACAAAGGCCCGACCCGCGAGTTGCGGATCGGACCTTTGCGGTTTATCTCGTAAAGGTACCGTAAGTGGTCCTTACGAGCGGTGACAACCCGACGGTTAACCCGCCGGTCGGCCGTCTAGGTGTTGCCACCTCCTTGGCTCGTACAGACATATTCCACTGGACCACCTCCTTTCTGACTAAATCTTCCCGCTTCGACCGGCAAGCCGCCCGGCCCCTTCGCAGGCCCATAGTCCGTCGTGTTGCGTTTGACACGACACGTTAATCACAATATTTCCCACTCGGCCCGCAAAGGCAAGAGCAAACCGAAAGAAATTCTCGTGAACCGTATTCAAGTGGCTCGACGGACGGGGTAGGTTCGCGGAAAATTAATCGTTTTGGGCAGAATTCTCGCTCCCCGCTCCAAGGACGAACTCCAGTCATGCAGACATTACGCGCTTTTCTTGCGGTCGAAGTCCCCTGGCCGGTCCGCTCGCTGTCCGCCCGCCTGGCCGAGCAACTGAGTCCCACACCGGCCAACGTTCGCTGGGTCGACGAGGAGGCGTTGCATTTTACGGTTAAATTCCTCGGCGACGTCGATACCAACGATACCCCCCGGATCTGCGCGGCCATGCAAAACGCCGCCGGCGCGGTGCCGGCGTTTGAGATCCGGGTGAAGGGCGCCGGGGCCTTTCCGACGCCGCAACGGCCGCGAACCGTGTGGATCGGCGTCGACGCCGAAGGAGAGCCGCCGTTCGTCGAGCTCCACGACCGCTTGGAGCAGGAGATCGCCGAACTCGGCTTCCGCGAGGAACACCGCCGTTATCGGCCGCACATGACGCTCGGCCGCGTCCGCCGCAGCCCCGAGGGGATCGAGGAGCTAGCCGAACTGATCGAGCAGCATCGCGACTTCGACGCCGGGGCGATGGTCGTCGACGAAGTCACACTGCTCAGTAGCGAACTGACCCGCCGCGGACCGGTATACGGCGTGATCGGCCGGGCGCAATTAGGCAAATAACCGGCTGGGGTTGTGAGAAAATCGTCATCGAACATCAGCCGGAGGGCGCTAGCCCCCGGTTGGCGCCAAGAAACCGGCCGCAAGCGCGGTGCGGCTGATGTTAGAGTCAAAACGGACAGGTCGAAGTCCAAGTAACGATTTCGCCAGTCGCGGGATGCTCAAGCTCCAGCAGCGTCGCGTGCAACAAGAGCCGCGATTGGGTGTTGGCTGCTTCTCGCGATCCTTCTTCCTGCGATCCATAGAGCGGATCGCCCACGATCGGGTGTCCGCCGCCGGCGTCTCGCAGTTGCTGCATGTGAATTCGCAATTGATGCGAACGGCCCGTCTCGGGGAAGAGCTGCACTCGCGAGGTCTGCTCGCCGCGCTCGATGACCCGCCAGCGTGTCACCGCAGGCTTGCCCAGCGCGTGGTCGACTCGATGCCGCGGCGGACGCTCGAAACATTTCCGCAGCGGCAGTTCGATCACCCCTTCGTTGGCCTCGACCCGGCCCTCAACCACGGCCAGATACTCCTTGCGAACGCGTCTTTCCTCGAACTGCTTCGACAGCCGGCGGTGCGTTTTGGCATCCCGGGCGAACAGCATCAGGCCGCTGGTGTCGCGGTCGAGGCGATGGACGACCAGCGCTTCTGGATGCATCGCTTGCAGCCGCGTCGCCGCACAATCCTGCTTGTCCGGCCCCCGCCCCGGTACCGCCAGCAATCCGCTCGGTTTATCGATCACGAACAGTTGATCGTCCAGATAGACAATGGCGATTGGTTCTGGGAAATATGTCATCAGTAGTTCGACGAAGGACATAGCTGATTGATGGCACATCGCTTGCTGTCAGCGATCAGCGATCAGCGATCAGCGATCAGCAAGGAAAAATGCTGTTCCTGGCTGCTGACGGCTGATGGCTGACAGCTTGCGACGCCACAATGAAAGCTGTCGAGTTGTTAGCAACATAGAAATGGGAAATACTGATCATGCGTTGCCGTCTGTTGGCGGCAGAGATTGTCCTTAGAGCATGCCGGTGAAGTTGTCGTCTGCACGCTTTCAGCATACACTTTCGTACACGTCGGCAAATTCTACCTGCAAGCGAGTTCATTCCCAACATGCGATCGATTGCCACCCTGGTCCCCCTGCTGAGCCTGTTGCTCGCCTTGGCGTTCGCCGTCGATTCGGCTGTCGGCGAGACCGAGGCGGCGTCGTCGGCCCAACGGGGCTACGAACTGCTCACCACCAAGGCTTATTTGCCGCCGCGGCTGAATCAAGCGTTGTTCGATCAACTCTGGAAGTCCTGGGAGCCGGTTCCCCGGGAGTCGGCCGCCAAGGCGAGCGAGGCCGAGCGGATGCAGATGGCCTTTCACCGCTACGGCTTTACGTCGCCGCCGGCCGGCAAGCCGGCCGCCGACGGCGGCCAGGTGCAGTACGTGGTCGACCAGCGGGGCAATTGGACGATGAACTGTATGGCCTGCCATCAAGGCGAAGTGGCCGGGCGGGTGATCCCCGGCGTGCCCAACACCAGGTTCGCCATGCAGACCTTCAGCGAAGACATACGCCAGACGCGGCTGCTGTTGGACCAGAGATTGCGGGGGGAGGATCTGGGTTCAATGATCTTCCCGATGGGCGGCAGCAACGGCACGACCAACGCCGTGATGTTCGGCGTGGTGCTGAAGCATTATCGCGACGCCGACCTGAACCTTCGACCCGATCGATCGAAGCCGCAGCTCACGCACCACGACATGGACGCCCCGGCCTGGTGGCACTTCAAGAAGAAAACCCGGCTGTACGCCGACGGCTTCGCGCCGAAGAGCGTGCGAGCGTTGATGCCCTTTTTGCTGGTCGAGCAGAATGGTCCCGAGCAATTCCGCCAGTGGGAGGCAGACTTTGAGCATATCTACACCTATCTGGAGTCGCTGGAAGCGCCCGCTTATCCGTTTGAAATCGACCGTCGGTTGGCCGGCGTCGGCGAGGCGCTGTTTGTGAATCACTGCGCCGACTGCCACGGGACTTACGGAACGGAGGAGACGTATCCGGAGAAGATCATTCCGCTGGCAAAGATCGGCACGGATCCCGTGCGCCTGCGAGCGTTGACCGTTGAGAATCGTCGCGACTATGCAGCGAGCTGGTTCGCGGCCAAAGATGCCGAACAGGACGCCGTGGTTGTCGACCCAGGCGGTTATCTCGCGCCGCCGCTGGACGGCGTGTGGGCCAGCGCCCCCTACTTCCACAACGGCTCGGTGCCGACGCTGTGGCACGTGCTATATCCCGATGAGCGGCCCAAGGTGTGGCGTCGCTCTACGGATGAGGAGCAACCAAAGAGCGAGTTCGATCAACGCGACGGCTACGACCGCACCCGCGTTGGCCTGGCGGTGCGGGCGTTTGAACGCGGCCCGGGGCTGTTGACCGCCGGCTCGGTCAAGCGGCAATACTTCGATACGACCAAGTTCGGCAAGAGCGCCGCGGGGCATACGTTTCCGGATGAACTGAACGACGAGGAGAAGCGGGCGGTGCTGGAGTATTTGAAGACGCTGTAGGTCAGCCATTCCTGGCTGACCAAAGAACGTTTGATTCAACAATTGTGCCCGTCCGAACGCCGCCATCGAACTTTAGCGAACCGGCCTATCTGGAAGTTCGTTGACCGATTGCCTGGATGTGATAGCGTTTCCCAAAAAATCAGCAGAAACAATAGGCCTTGTCGCATCGCTAGCGGCCACACTAAAATCCCACTATTGGGCCGCCTCACGCTCCAACGCTAGCGAGGAACCATTGGGATTTACTGAATTCCTCGAAAACCTTACACCAATGGTTGACTTGGCGCAAATCCTTGCTGGATTCGGCCTAGTCACCGTTTTCCTCGCGATCCTTAAACGCAACGCTGAACGGCGCTGCTGGCGAGACTTCAAGGCCCGCGTTGACGATTGGGTCGATCGGCTTCGCGAGTCGGGAAACCGTCATCCTCGCGAATTGGGTGACGACGAATGGAATGCAGAGTGTGAGCGCATGTTGACTGACGCAAAATTCTCGCCGCTCGAAATCGATCGGGTGTAACTCGCATCCCTCGCGTGCTAGCACGCGGTGGCGCAAGGAGTTGTGTTGCGTGCTAGCTTGCCAAAAAGTGGACCTCCCGTGGTAGAACGGAATGGTTGAATAAAAAACGCCATTCCACCCAAGGA
>JBGTJT010000131.1:0-7132 GCA_041744995.1 Pirellulales bacterium
CGGCGCGGCGCGAGGTGGCGACATGCGGGTTGTGTCGGTCGTCGAGCCGCGCACCGACCAGTTTGGGAACCGCTCGCCGTTTGGCCGATTAATGGAATAAGCGCTGATGTCGATGCGAACCGCAGCGACCGGAGCAATGCGTCTTTCTGAAGGGAACAAATCATGTGGCGAGCTTTTTTCCTGGCCGTGGGTATCTTCTGTTGCGTGCTGGGGGCCGAATGCCTGGCACTGGATCGCGCTATCATGAAACGCAAGGTCGAACAGCCGGCCGCATTCGGGCAAACGGTGCAGGCCTCGCGAGAAATTGTACCGCCCGACTGGGCGCCGTGGACCTTACTGTCGACCGGCGCGATCCTGATGATCTACTCGTTCACCATCCCCAAGCGAGTCCACAGTTAACGCGCACACGTAGCGGAACTCGCCTAGAGTTCCGTCAGCAATGTAGCGGAACTCCCCAAGAGTTCCGTGCGTCGAAGCAAACCGCAACGCTCGGAATTCTAGTGAATTCCGCTACACGATTACGCGCTAATTCCCCTCGCGGAGTTTGTCGAAGTATTCCCGTGCGTGGTCCTGCTGGGCCTTGGGCAATCGTTGACCGGTGAGCGGATCGGCCTGCGATTGTCCCGCCTGGCGGAACTCGGTTTGGATCGCTTCGTTCACGCGTCCCTTGATGTTCGGTCCGTCCGCCTCGCCGGTGATGATCGCATCGCCCCGGCCGACTTTCAGATTCACCTTGGAATCGTACACGCCTGCCGCGTCTTCCGCCTCAGGCCGCTCGGCGTTCCCGCGACCGGCGCCGATGCCGTCGCCACGTCCGCTTTGTTGGGCCAGGTTGTTTGCTCCGCCGCCCGGCTGTTGGCCATTGCCGGCGTTGTCTCCTTGGCCTTGACCCTGACCCTGACCCTGACCCTGGCCTTGGCACGAGGCGCATCCGCCTCCGGCACACTGCTCGCAATTCATCGCGTCCTTGGCCAGTTGCATCTCTTGATCCAACTGTTCGAGCATTTCTGACTGTGCCTGCTGTTGTTGGAGGTCGTCGAGCTGCGACTGCAAGTCGGCCAGCGATTGCTGCATCTGCTGGCTGTCGCCGTTTTTGAGCGCCTCGGCCGCTTGGCCCAGTTGTTGGGCCAACTTGTTGAGTTGAGCGTTCTGCGGCCCCTGTTGGGCCAGCTTGTCGAGCTGCTGTTGCAACTGCCCCGCTTGGGCGAGGTTGCCTTGCTGCTGGGCCTGATCGATCTGCTGTTGCAGATCCTGCATCGCCTGTTGATGGTCGTTCGCCGCCTGGGCGAGCTTCTCTTGCAGTTGTTCAAGCTGCTCGGCCAGCGCCTGTTGGTCCTGGTCGGAGAGTTCACCGCCTTGCAGCTTTTCGCTAAGCCGATTGAACTCGTCCATCGCGCCCTTGAAATTGCCTTGCTTCATCGCCTTGGCCATCTTGTCGGCCGGGCCGTCTTGCAGATCCTTCATCTTCTCCAACTGCTTCTGAATTGCTTCCGCCCCGCCCACCTCCTGACGCCGCTGCTGGATCTGGTCGGCCAGGTTGTTGAGCTTGACCAGCGCCTGTTTGCGGTCGCGCGGTTCATCGCCGACGTCCTTCAGTCCGTCCTCGAGCTTGTTGAACAAATCGTCGACGTCCTTCAAGCCCTGTTCGGCGGCCTTCTTCTTGCGCTCTTCGATCCGCTTTCGGAGGTCTTCGGTCGACTTTTTTATTTGTTCGTCGATCTCCGTCGCCGAGACGGCCTCGACGGTCGGTTGCCGTCCCCGCTCGTCGACAAAGAAAACAATCGCAAAGGCGATCATCGCCGGCAGCACCGGCAGCAGCATCTTGCGGCCGGCGCGGACCGGGAACCGCTCTCCCACGTCGAGCCGCTCAACCCGGCGAATGGCGTCGCGGACCACCGCTTCGCCGGCCGGCGAGCGAATCTCCTCTGGCGAGAGCGACAGCGAACTGCTGATCCGCTCCTTCAGCCCAAAGCGATGATCGAGTTCGATGGCCGCGGCCAGGTCGTTGCCGCGGGTGAAATAGGCATACAAAGCCGCGATCGCCGTGCTGGCCGCCAGCGTGCCGCCCAACCAGGCGTAGGCCCAAGTCTGCCCGTCCAACCCGCTGGGGTTGAATTTCTGATAGACAATCGCCGCCAAGGCCACCACCAGCCCCGCGCACCAGCACCACGGCAACAGCGTCACGAACCGCTGCAAGGTGAGTTTGCGGCGGGCGACGCGGATATGCTTGATGAGAGTTTCCATGGCAAGTTTCGGCTCCGAAGGAATCGCTGCGGCACGCCTTGCGGCATCATTGAGACGAACGCCACGAGAGCGTCGTTCCCTGCTACGCATTATATCGGCCGGCCGCGAATTCGTCTCGCAACGGGCGGCCTCTCCCCAGTATACTACTCGGCGTCGGCCCTGAGGGACTAACCGCAAGCCAGATAGTCACTTAACCGCAGTCCGGCCGGTTCGCCCCGGCGGCGGGCGGCGGAATCGCGGTTAATAGGCCGCCCGTTTTGCGTAAAATCTGTTGGAGAACCAGCCGCCCCACGACCGCCGAGATTCAATGATGAGTACTTCGACCAAACCGCAGCCGGCCGATTGCCAAGCGACGCAATCCGGGGCCAAGAGCACCGCCAAGCGGCTTCCCTCGCCCGACGAGCGGCCCGGGACCGCCGTGGTGATCTACGACGGCCATTGCCGCATCTGCACGACCCAAGTTAAAAAGCTCCCCTGGTGGGACGCCGGCGATCGGCTCAGCTATCTGTCGCTGCACGATCCTCGCGTGGCCGAGCGGTACCCCGACCTGACGCACGAACAACTGATGCGCGACATGTACCTGATCGATCCGCAGGGCAACCGGCATCGCGGGGCCGAGGCAATTCGCTACCTGTCGCGGCGACTGCCGCGGCTCTGGTTCGCCGCCCCCTTGCTGCACATCCCGCTGAGCATGACGCTGTGGCAATGGCTCTACCGGCAGATCGCCGACCGCCGCTACAGATTCGGCATGACCGAGGAAGGCTGCGAAGACGGCGCTTGTGCGGTCCATCTGAAAAAGTAAGGAAAGTGAGCCACGGAGGCGATAAGTTCTCAAATTCTCAGCACTAATAATATCTAAATCCTTAACAATTCAGCCAAGTGAAGAAATGCGATTGTTGGTGACGGGCCGATTTGATTAACTCCTCCAAGGACTGGCAAAAAAATTTGACGGCAAAAATATGTTGCTCGCTTGGATTTCGCATCAAATAAGTAGTCCTGATCTCGCCGGTAATAACTTTCGTGCCCTGGGGATTCTGAACTCAATTAATACGGTTGGCGTCCAACGCCTTCCATCTTTCTGCCCCAAAATCTTTTTGCCAGAGTCTTCTCTGTCCCTCCACGGTTCAATATGGCGTCCATGCAACTTCTCACTCTTGTCGATTTCTCCGAAACAACGCCTCGGGTGCTCGACACGGCATCCGAATTGGCGGAGGCGTTGTCGGCGAAGCTGCTGGTGATGCATGCGGTTGCGCCCGATCCGGAGTTTGTGGGATTCGACGTCGGCCCGGCGTCGATGCAGCAGAACGCCCATCGCGATCTCTCGTGGGAGGAATCGCAACTGAAGCAGATCGTGGACGACCTGGCCGCCGCCGGCCACGACGTCGCCCCGTTGCTGGTACAAGGGCCGATCGTGGAAAAGGTCGTCGCCGAGGCGAAGCACCTGCGGGTGGACTACATCGTCATCGGCTCGCACGGCCACGGCGCGCTGTACCACATGCTGATGGGCAGCATCACCCAAGGCGTGCTCCGCGAAGCACCCTGCCCGGTAGTCGTGGTGCCGCCCCCAGGCCGCGGCGCATAAACCGTGACGGCGGCGTCTCGCCGCCGCACACGTGGCGGAGGCTGCCAGCCTCCGCTTGCGAGAAACGCACGTTTCGAGCCGTCCAGCGGACCGGTGTTACTTCCGTCACTGACGATTCTGCTTCGTTCGGGCAGGGATGCTGAGATTCGCCAAAGCTGCTGTGTCGGACTACTCGAAATTGAAATTTCTCGTTTGCGGACGCTAGCAGCGTCCGCCACGACTGGCCGCCAGCCCCAGCCACCTTCACTCCGAACGAAGATCGAACTGCAAATCTCCATCGGCGGGCAGCTCGGCGGTCAACTCCGTCTGACTGTTGTACCGGGCCGGGATGTAATCCTCCCGCAGGGCGGCCGCGTCGGGATCGTTGGGCGCCACATTCTCCGCCGGCCGCGAGGCGCGGATCACGACTTTCTTCGCCCCGGGTGTAGCCAACACGCTGAACCGCCCATCCACGATTTTCCCCGCGTCGGAGGCTTGGGAAGTATCCTGGGGCACGAAGCTAATGGTGCCCACCTCGACCGACTGGCCGTCGAAGGTTACCGTGCCGCTGACGACGGTCTTGCCGTCGCCACAGCCAACCAGGGCCGGCAGGGTCAGCAGCGCGAACCAGGCACAATGAAGGAAACCACATTCCGCATTCCGCATTCCGCATTTCCCTTTCAGAATTCGCCGCTAGCCACCTCGCCGCCCGCCCGCGAGCCGAGCGCCCGAAACAGGGTCACGTCGATGCTGTCCGCCATGAACCGCACCGAGCCGTCGGCCAGCGAGGTGCTTACGCCGCCCGGATGATTGCTGCGGGCGGAGACGATCACATTGGTGCCGGTCGCCGTGCAAGGCGCCTTGGGAACCGTATTGAGGCAGAAATTGTGCCGGTCTGGCTCGCTCCTGAAACACCTCCTCGGCGTCTTGCGGATTGGGAACCAATGCCCGAACATGACCAAAAATCGCCCGGGCATGCGCGCGAAACAGCTCCTCGAATTCCAATTGCGTGATGGACTGAGACATACTGCGGACCGCCGGATGGTACACTAACCAAGAACTGGTTGAGGATTCTCTATATAATAATCCCGACCCGGCAGATATTTTTGCGATTGTTTTTATAAATTACGACTAGCCAAGCACTTACCGCTCGTTCCGACGGGTGGTTCGCAACTTAGGGCGGCTTCCGGCGCGACGACACTGGACGCCCCCACTCGGACGGTCCGCCATGTGGCTCTCGCGGCTATTTTGGAAGTTCTTCTTAACGCAGGCGGCGTTACTGGTGTTGCTGGGGCTGCTTGTGATCGGCATCGACGACGACCGGCTGGTACTGCCGGCCTGTGGGTTGTATTTGATTGTTGGCTGGGCGGCGACGTATTGGATCACCCGTTCGGCGGTGCTGCCGATCCGGCAGTTGATCGGTCAGATGCAGCGGCTCGAGGCGGGGGAACCGCCCGAGGAGGTTTATGTCGCCTCGTTCGACGAGGTGGGGCAGTTGGCCGATCGATTCAATCGTATGAGCCAGCGGATCGGTGCTCGCTTAAGCGAACTCGACGACAGCCGCGGTCGGATGGCGACCGTGTTGGGCAACATGATCGAAGGGGTGATCGCCGTCGACGAGCGGCAGCGGGTGCTGTTCGCCAACGACGCGGCGGGCCGGTTGCTCGGCTTCGCGCCGGCGGAGGCGGTCGGCCGCGGACTGATGGAGTCGGTTCGCCACCATGTATTGCACGAGGCGGTCAATACGGCCTTTGCCGCCGGGGGAAGCAAGTCGGTCGTGCCGCGGATGCTGGTGCTGGAGTCGCCAACCAGTTCGCAGACGTTGTCGATCAACACCACGCGACTTCCAGGCAAGCCGTGCCCCGGGGTGGTGCTGGTGCTGCACGACGTGACCGAATTGCGGCGACTGGAGAATCTTCGCCAGGACTTCGTGGCCAACGTTTCGCATGAACTGAAAACGCCGCTCAGCTCGATCAAAGCCTACGCCGAAACGCTGCAAAACGGCGCGCTGTACGACTCGGAGCACAATCACCTGTTTGTGGCGCGGATCGAGGAACAGGCGGATCGGCTCCATCAATTGATTATCGACATGCTCAGCCTGGCCCGCATCGAGTCGGGACAGCAGACGTTCGAGATCGAGCAGATCGACCTGGGACCGATCGTGGCGGATGTTTGCGAACAGGCGCTGCCGGCCGCCGAGGAGCAGCAGTTGCGGCTGCACGTGGAACCGTCGGCGGTGCCATGCCAGGTGCGTGCCGACGCCGAAGGTTTGCGGGAGATTGTGGCGAATCTCGTTAGCAACGCGGTCAAGTACACGCCCGCCGGCGGTCAGGTGTGGGTTCGCTATCGAACCGAGGGCGGCCAGGCGGTGATCGAAGTGCAAGATACCGGCATCGGCATCCCGGCCGAGGGGCAGGCCCGCGTGTTCGAGCGGTTCTATCGGGTGGATCGCGCCCGCAGCCGCGAACTGGGCGGAACCGGCCTGGGGCTGTCGATCGTCAAGCATCTCTGCCTGGCCTTCGGCGGGTCGGTCGCGGTGAAAAGCAAACTGGGCGAAGGCAGCACCTTCACAGTCCGCCTTCCAGCGGGGTAGGCATGGGGCATGTTGCATGTTGCATGGGGCATGGGGCATGGGGAATGCGGGCATGGGGAATGCGGAATGCGGAATGCGGCGTCTTTCCGAACCCTGACCCCTGAAACCTGACCCCTGAAACCTCCCCTGCATTCACGTTTCCTTAACAATTCCCGGCTACACTTAACCTCCGTGTGCGGGGCGCGGGCGGGCGGTTTTAGCTGCGCGACCGCAGTGGAATGGGTGGCAGTTCTTGACGTTTCCAGGCGGGGGAATCCGTCGCAGGCGGTTTTTGAGGTTTCATGGCACAGGCAAAGATTCTGATCGTCGAAGACGATAAGCCGCTTTCGGAGGTGCTGGCCTACAATCTTCAGCAGGCGGGCTTTGAAACGTTGACGGCCTTCGACGGACACGATGGTCTGCGGCAGGCGCAACTGCGCACGCCCGACTTGATCGTGCTCGACGTGATGCTCCCCGGCATCGACGGCCTGGAGGTTTGCCGCCGCTTGCGGGGCGATCCGCTCACCCGCGAGCTGCTGATCGTGATGCTCACGGCCAAGAGCGAGGAGACCGATCAGGTGGTCGGCTTCAGCGTCGGGGCCGATGATTACGTGACTAAGCCGTTCAGCGTGAAAGTGCTGCTGGAGCGGCTCAAGGCGATGCTCAAGCGGCGGATGACGCCCGACGACGCCCACGACGTGATCGTCAGTCAGGGGATTTTGGTCGATCGCCGCCGCCATCGGGCCACCGCCGGC
>JBGTJT010000132.1:0-2470 GCA_041744995.1 Pirellulales bacterium
GGAAGAAGTCGGCGTGGTTCCAAGCCCCAAAGGGGCGGTCCTATGAAAGCCCAGGGCAAGGTCAGGCCAGCGAATGCGCCGCCTGGCCGTCGCCCTGGGTCGGTGGGCGCTCAATACCTTCGGCCGAGCGACAAGCGTAGCGCTCGCAACTCACTCGACCGAGGCCGAAACCGAGGTGCGCTGGCGCTCACGGTCGCAACGCGTGGCGTGTTGCGGCCTCGGTAGCGTCGTGCGGCGAAACACGTCAACGACTCGGCCGCTATTTCGGATGGCCGCCATCCCAGGGCGGCACTCGGCTTGCGCCTCGCTTGCCCTGGGCTTTCATAGGACCGCCCCGTTGGGGCTTGGCTCGAACGACCCTCTTACCAACGGCACTCGCCACAACAAGACGGAACAAAACCGCTCCAAATCAACGCTGTCAACTTGCCTTATTTTGCGCAGCCCAGTCCCATCCTACAACTCGACTATGCCGCTTTTTGGCAGCAGGCACTCCAGCGGGCAGCCGGCGCATTTGGGGCGTTTGCGGCAGTGATGATGCCCGACGTGGACCAGCAGGGCGTGGTATTCGTTGTAGATCGCCGCCTCAGCCGGCAGGCGCCGCTCGAAGTACCGTTGCGTCTCGTGGTAGCCGGCCGCCGGCGGCAGCCAGCCATGCCGTTTGAACACTCTTTGCGTGTAGGTGTCGACGACGAAGCTCGGCAAATCGCCGGCGTACAGCAGAATCGAATCGGCCGTCTCCGGGCCGATGCCGTTGATTGCTAGCAGTTCGCCGCGGAGCCGGTCGTGATCGAGCGAGAACATCCGCTTCAGCGAGCCGCGGTGGCAGGTCATCAGGTAGTCGAGAAAATTCCGCAGCCGCCGCTCCTTGATGCGGAAATACCCGGTGCTGCGGAGCAGTTCTTGCAGTTGCTCGGTGGAGGTTTCCCATAACGGCCGCGGCCGGAGCAGCTTTTCTCGCTTCAGCCGTTCGATCGTCCGCTCGACGTTCCGCCAGGCCGTATTCTGCACCAAAATCGCGCCGACGATCACCTCGAAAGGCGACTCGCCAGGCCACCACCCGCGCGGACCGTAGGCGTCGAGCAGTAAGGCATAGACGTGTTGAACGGTTCGTTGGGACATGCGGGGGGAAGAAATCCTAAGCACCAATATCTAAATCCTAAACAAATGCGAAGGCTCAAATGTTCAAAAATCCCGGGGAACTAACATTTGAATTTTGATCATTTGAATTTGTTTAGGATTTCGATATTAGGATTTAGAGCTTCAACCCAACCGCCGATTATGCCAGAATCTTCCCTTCCGTACGCCATCTATTCCATTGATTGACCATGGCTGAAGCAAAGACAAAACCTGCCAAGTCATCCGGCAGCCCCGCCGGCAAGGCGGGCCGCGACTATTGGGAAGAGTCGCGGCGGCCGTTGACGAGCTTGTACTTCGTGCTGCCGCTGCTGGTGTTCTACGAAGCGGGCGTGCTGGTGCTGGGGCCGGGCTCGCTGCGCAACGGGGCCGACGTCTGGCTGCGCTCGCTGCTGGCGTGGATCGGATTCGGCGAATACTTTCTGTTGCCGGCGCTGACCATCCTGATTCTGCTCGGCTGGCACCACCTCACCGGGCGAAGCTGGCGGGTGAGCGTTGCGGTCATTTACGGAATGGCGGCCGAGTGTGTGCTGCTGGCGGTCGCCCTGCTGATGATCGCCCACTTGCAATTGCAAGTGCTGACGCTGGAGGTCGTCGAGCCGCTGTTCATTCGCGAGCATATCAGCCGCTCGATCACCAACCGTCTGGTCTGCTACATCGGCGCGGGCATCTACGAGGAGCTGCTGTTTCGGCTGATACTGTTCTCGGCGATTTTGGGACTGGTGCGGTTCGTCGGCGGCCGACCGGCCGCGCAAATGTGGATCGCCGTGATCGTCAGCAGCCTGCTGTTCTCGGCGGCGCACTACGTGGGCCAGTATGGCGATCCGTGGGCGCTAAACTCGTTCGTGTTCCGGGTCATCGCCGGCGGGTTCTTCGCGGTGCTGTTCTACTACCGCGGCTTCGGCATCGCCGCCGGCAGCCACGCCTTGTACAACGTACTGGTGGGGTTTCGGTAGAAGGATTTCGGATTTCAGGTTTCAGATTTCAGGGGTCAGGTTGGCCGACCCATCGCCCAATCCGCAATCCGCAATCTGAAATCCACAATCCCTCACGACCCTACGGAATTCGGTTTGTCAAGAGTGAATTTGCAAGATTGACGAACTGCTCGAAGCGGTCTTTGTCGGTTTGGAATCGGGTGTTTATAATGGCGGTGTCACGTGTCGTTCCGGTGCGAACACCCACGGCACGGATGGCGGCGGCTGCCGTCTGCGGGCGCGATGCCGGCGGAGGTTGGCCCCGCCTGCGGAACTCGTGCCGCGCGTTGCCGGTCAACGGCCGGCTATTGTAGATCAAGCGTCGCCACTGGCGGCGCGGCTTTTACTTGAAGGAAGTGATA
>JBGTJT010000133.1:0-3075 GCA_041744995.1 Pirellulales bacterium
CCGCTCCGTCGGCGGCGGCGGCTGCGCCCAGGCGAAAGTGGCCATCGGGCCGACAAACCAACGGATGTTGTTCGCCTCGAACATTCTGATCGGCAGCGACCAAGTGCATGACAGCGGCGTCCTGCGGATCGAACCGCTCGCGGCCGGAGATCCGACCGTGCGGCGGCTGGTCCTGATTACCGATCCAGTCATTGAGAATCGCCCCGCGAATGCCGACCCGTTCGAGATTCGGGATCTACTCAACTGGCTGGAACCGATGCTGTTGCTCGACGGCCAACGGCTCGCCGAAGAAGTACGTCACGCCGGCGACTCGTAACCACCCGTGACGACGCCAGAAGCCCCACATTGTTCAACCTTCTCGTCCGATTCAATCCGTCGGCAAAGACGCGAACAGCCCCCGGTGTATTCACCGGGGGCTAATGTTCGCGGCCAAGGACCGTCTCAACTATTTGATGAACAGCATTTCCTGGTAGGTCGGCAGCGGCCAAAGGTCGTCGGCGACCAAAAGTTCCAATTGATCCGCGTACTTGCGAACTTCGTTCATCGCCGGCAGCACCGTAAAGCACGCGTACTTGGCGGCTTCGACTCCGCCGGTCCCTTGGGGGCATTTGGTCGCTTCCAAGGCGGTGATCGAGTCCTGCAATTGCTTGACCAGCTCGGTTACCTTGTCGAGCGTATCGGTGTCGAACTCGTAGCCGACCGTCTTCAAGTTGGCGCAAGTTCCGGCCAACTCGTTTTGATACCGCACGGCCGCCGGGAACAGCATCGTCTTGGCCATGCGAATCGTCAATGCTTTCTCGACGCCGATCGCCTTGCAGTACTGCTCGGTGTAGACCTCCAAGCGGCTGTGCAATTCCGCGTCGGAAAGGACGCCGTATTTGCCGAACACCTCGATCACTTCCTTGTCGATCAAGGCGGGCAAGGCTTCCGGGGTGGTCTTGAGATTCGGCAGCCCGCGCTTCTCCGCCTCGGCGTGCCAAGCCTCGGAGTAACCGTCGCCATTGAAGATCACGTCGCCATGCAGGGTGATGATCGACTTCAGCACTTTCTCCACGGCGTCGGGCAGCTTTGCCATGTCGCCGCCGGTGGCGCTTTCCAGTTCGGTCGCCACGTAGTCGAGCGATTCGGCCACGATCGTGTTCAGGGCCACGTTCGGGCCAGCCAACGACTGGCTGCTGCCGACCGCGCGGAACTCGAAGCGGTTGCCCGTGAAGGCGAACGGGCTGGTGCGGTTGCGGTCGCCCGGATCCTTCGGCAGAGGCGGCAGCACGTCGACGCCCAGATTGATCGTTCCCCTGGCCTTGGAGCTTTTGGCACCGCCGGAGCGGATCTGCTCGAACACCTCGGTAAGCGTCTCGCCAAGGAAGATCGAGATGATCGCCGGCGGAGCTTCGTTGGCACCCAAGCGGTGGTCGTTGCTGGCCGAGGCGATCACCGCCCGCAGCAACGGAGAAAACTTATGCACGGCGCGAATCACCGCGGCGCAGAATACCAAAAATTGCATGTTGTCGTGCGGCGTGTCGCCGGGGTCGAGCAGGTTGCCGACGCTGGCGTTGCCCATCGACCAGTTGAGATGCTTGCCCGAACCATTGACGCCCACGAACGGCTTCTCGTGCATCAGGCAGCTCATGCCGTATTTCTCGGCGACCCGCTTGAGCGTGATCATCACCAGTTGCTGGTGATCGGTGGCCACGTTGGCGTTCTCGAAAACCGGCGCAATCTCGTACTGGCTGGGAGCGACTTCGTTGTGACGCGTTTTGACCGGAATGCCGAGCTTGAACAGCTCCCGTTCCGTTTCGTGCATGAACGCCAGCACCCGCTCCGGAATCGCTCCGAAGTAATGATCCTCGAACTCTTGCCCCTTGGGAGGCGCCGCGCCGAACAGCGTGCGGCCGGCGTTCAGCAGGTCGGGCCGGGCGAAGAAGAAATTGCGGTCGATCAGGAACTACTCCTGCTCGGGACCGGCGGTCGGGGAAATGCGGCCGACGCTGGCGTGGCCGAACAGCTTGCAGAGACGTTCCGCCTGCTTGCTCAGGGCCTGCATCGAGCGGAGCAGGGGGGTCTTCTTGTCGAGCGCCTCGCCGGTCCAACTGATAAAGGCCGTCGGAATGCAGAGCGTGGTGCCGTTGGGATTCTCCAGGATGTAGGCCGGGCTGGTCACGTCCCAGGCGGTGTAGCCGCGCGCCTCAAAGGTCGTCCGCAGGCCGCCGGAAGGGAAGCTCGACGCGTCCGGCTCGCCCTGGATCAACTGGCTGCCGCTGAACTCCGCCATCGCCTTGCCGTTTCCGTCCGGCGTGAGGAAGGAATCGTGCTTCTCGGCCGTTTGTCCGGTCAGCGGATAGAAAACGTGGGCATAGTGGGTCGCTCCTTTCTCAATCGCCCAATCCTTCATCGCTGCGGCGACGATATCGGCCGAATCGGGATCGAGCTTCTCGCCCGTTTCGATCGTGCGGATCAGCGACTTGTAAACCTGCTTGGGCAGGCGGTCCTGCATTTCCGCCTTGCCGAATACGTTGCAGCCGAACAGCTCGCTGGTCGAAGTTTCGGCGAAATTAAGCGCCGCCCCGTTCGATTTGTAAGTAGTGACCGCCGAAATTGCCTTGAGTCTTGATTCACTTCCACTCACTAGTTGTTCTCTCCTGCCTAATTGGATGAAGGATCGCGGCCGTTTTTGTCACAGTTTCCGCCTGTCCGGCGCGTAGCCGCACTGAAGTTGCAAGTCGCGTGCCTTTTTGTCACATCCTGAAAACACCCCATTTTTTAGCTTGCAAAACGGGCCGCCAGAGCACGGACCCCCTGAAGGGGCTGTTTTAGTGCCTAATTACTAAGAAAACAGTGTCCAAAAAATAGGCAAATTATGAAGCACCGTGAGACGACTCGAGCCTGTCCGCGTATCTAGTTTCCGCACTATTCAGCAAACCGATCTTACCCACCACGGCTGGTTTCCGCTATGCTCCGCCGCCATTCACTCCGCTTGTCGCTAACCTCGGTTGTCCAACGCATGTCTGCATCTGCGTCGATACCTGCTATCTCCTCGTCCCACTCCGGCAGCGAGGTCGTCGCGACCAGCGGCGC
>JBGTJT010000134.1:0-4004 GCA_041744995.1 Pirellulales bacterium
TCCGTCTGTCGCCTGGCCGGCGCGGTCGACGAGCAGGCCAGCGACGTTGTGCTGCACACGTTCCCCGAGGCCGCAGCGAAACCGCAGCCGATTCATCCCGGCTCTTACGTCCATGTCGCCAATAGCTTGCCCGCGGCGGACGCGATTGGCGGCATCACGCTGGAATGCTGGGTCCGTCCCTGGCGACTGAACGCGTATCAAGGTTTGATCACCCAACACGACTACGCGGAGGCTTGCGGCGTGGGGCTGTTCCTCGACGACCAGGGCCAAGCCATGCTGTACCTGGGTGACGGCGGCCAGTACGACAAGTCGCGCAGCTTTGCCGGTGCAAAGCTCAACCATCGCCGCTGGAATCACGTCGCCGGAACATGGGATGGTAAACAGGTCGTGCTATGGGTCAACGGCCGCAAGTCGGGCGCGTGGGAGTTGACCGGGACGGTCCGCGCCGGGACGGCGCCGCTACGCCTGGCCGCCTATGGGCAAGACGGCGTTGCCGGCCAGTTTCTGGAAGGCGATCTGGCGATGCCCACGATCTACGATCACGCCCTGTCGGCCGAGGAGATCAAGCAACGGATCGACGACCGGGGACTGATATCCCCCGCTGCCGATGGCCTTGTCGCCTGCTGGCCCCTTACCGAAGAGACGGGCGCGGCGGTGGCCGATCTCGGACCGGACAACCGCGACGGCCGGATCATCAACCACGCCACCTGGATGATTGGCGGGCCGAGTTTCAACAGCGACAACGTCGGCCGCTACGACGAGTCTTACGATCCTGCGAAAGACGAGACCCGCGGTCACGGGCTGCGGTTCGCCAGCGACGATCTGTTCGATTGCCGCTGGCAAACAACGCAAGAGTTCCAACTGCCCGAAGATGCCAAGAGCGGACTGTACGTGGGTCGCTATGAGTACAGCGTCCACGGCCAGCCGTATCAATACCAGGTGACGTTTAACGTCCGCCGTCCTAAGAGCCGCCCCCAGGCGCCGGTACTGGTGCTACTGAGCAGCAGCACCTGGGCCGCTTATAATTCGGCTCCTTTCCCTGTTCCCGTTCGCGGGCTGCACGCGATCAGCACCCAAGGCATGCGAAGCTGCCACGCGGCGGCGCCCGCCTACAGTTGTTATCGCGACCATCACCACGGGCAGCCGGCCTATTGCTTTGGCATGAACATGCCGTGGCCGGCCGCCGCACCGGACGTGCAATACATCGGCAACTATAGCCACTTGATGCGGGGTGAGTTGTACTTGCACCGCTGGCTCGACGGCGCGTACGGCGACCACGGCGGCTACGATTACGACGTGGTGACCGATTACGACTTGCACCGCGATCCGGAGTTGCTGGCAGGCTACAAGACGCTGTTTATCAACGGGCACAGTGAATACTGGTCGGCCGAGGCGTACAGCGGCGTCGATAAGTTCTTGTCCGACGGAGGCACCGCGGTCGCGCTGTCGGGCAACACCATGTTCTGGCGAACCAGCTTCAGCGAAGACGGCGGCGTGATGGAGTGCCGCAAATTCGATCCGCGGATCGGCGGCCGCGGCGGGGCCACGACCGGCGAGCTGTACCATAGCGACGACCAGCGCCGCGGCAGCCTGATGCGCGAGGCCGGCTATCCGGCCTGGAAGTGCATCGGGCTGGAATGCTGCGGCTGGGCCGGCGCCCCGGATGGTGCCTACCAGACCGATTTGCCGGAGCATTTCTTGTTCACTCAACCGGAGAACGCGGCGCTGGAGAAAGATGAATCCTTTGGTCTCGGGGCCGTCAGTCACGAATGGGACGTGCGGCTGGCGACGCTCAAGAAGATGACGCGCAACATTCCCCCCGGTGCCGCATTGCCGGAGGAACCGGCAGGAATCGCCACGCTCGCCCGCGGAGTGCGCAACGGCGGCGGCACGCTCGATTATTTCACGGCCGGCGCCCCGTCGATCGGCGGCGTCTGCGCTGAAATGATCTATTGGGAACGACCTACCGGGGGCCGCGTGTTCCACGCCGGCGCGATCGCGGCCGGCTGGGCGCTGTCGACCGATGCCAAGTGGCGAACCGTGATGCGAAATGCGCTGCATCACTTTGGCGTGACCAAGCCAGCGTCTTAGATTCGCTTGAGTATTGCTGCTTATCTTGTCGCCTTGCTTGACGCCTTAGAACCGCCGCAAAAGGAAATCTGATGAAGTTCTGTTCGATCGTGACGCTCTTCACTACCATGCTCTTGACCGCGGCACCAGCGCAGCCGGAGCCGTTTGTCACCCTCCGCGCCACCGATGCGGAATTGGCCGGACCCTCCGTCCGCTTGAATCCCGAAACCAATGTTGCGGCCTACTGGAAAGGCCCCGACGACCAGGCCGCCTGGCGCTTCAAGGCCGACGAAGCGGGCGAGATGGATGTGCTGTTGGTTTACGGCGTGCCCAACGACCTTGCCGATCAAACCGCCGTCGTCGAACTCGATGGCAAACCGGTTCTCGAAGGCAAGCTGCCCGGCACCGGCGGCTGGGCCACTTTCGGGCAGCTTTCCCTGGGCACGATTAAGCTCACCGGCGGCGAGCATCGCCTGACGTTCCGTCCGGCGGACGCGGTTCGTGGAGACGACCTGGCCGATCTGCGGGAAGTGATCCTGGCGCCGCACGATCCGCAGCGTCCTCAATTCTCGCGACAAGCAGCGAGCAAGCAGCCTGAGTTCGACATGCTCGCCCACATCCGGGTGCCAGAGGGTTTCATCATCGAACGGGTTGCCGGGCCGCCACTGGTCAATCGGCCGATCAGCGCCGACTTTGACGAGCAGGGGAGACTCTACGTCACCGATTCCAGCGGCACGAACGACAACGTGCAGAAGCAACTTCAAGAACGCCCGCACCGCATCGTGCGACTGGAGGACACGAACAGTGACGGACTGTTCGACAAGAGTACGCTGTTCGCGGACAAGATGATGTTTCCCGAAGGCGCCCTGTGGCACGATGGCTCGCTCTACGTGGCAGCGCCGCCGCACATCTGGAAGCTCACCGACACCAACGACGACGGGATCGCGGACCAACGTGAGATATGGTTCGACGGGCAGACGCTCAGCGGCTGCGCGAACGATCTGCACGGCCCCTTCCTCGGTCCAGACGGTTGGCTGTATTGGTGCAAGGGAGAGTTTCAGGAGCAAACCTACGAGCGGCCCGGCAAGCCACCGCTGGTGACGCGAGCGGCCCATATCTTTCGGCGGCACCCTGATGGCGGGCCGGTCGAGATCGTGATGACCGGCGGCATGAACAATCCCGTCGACGTCGCCTTCACCCCCGGCGGCGAGCGAATCTTCTCGACCACCTTCCTGCAACTTCCGGCTGGCGGCCAGCGCGACGGGCTGATCCACGCCGTGTACGGCGGCGTGTACCCCCGCGCCAACGGCGTGCTGGAGGGACATCCGCGGACCGGCGAACTGATGCCGGTGCTTGCGCATATGGGCGTTGCGGCGCCCTGCGGGCTGATTCGCCTGGAATCCGACCAACTTGGCCAAGGGTTCCAAGACAGCCTGCTCGCCTGCCAATTCAACATGCACAAGGTCTCACGGCATATATTGGCGCCGAACGGCGCGACCTTTATTACCCAGGACGAAGACTTTCTCACCAGCGATCACCAGGACTTTTACCCCACCGACGTGCTGGAAGATGCCGACGGCAGTGTGTTGATCGTCGACACGGGCGGTTGGTACAAGCTCTGCTGTCCCACGTCGCAACTCCACAAGCCCGAAGTGCTCGGCGCGATCTATCGCGTGCGGCGAATAGATGGCCACCAAGTGGCCGATCCGCGCGGTCGGCAGATCGACTGGTCGGCGCTATCGGTCGATCAACTCGCCGAACGGATCAACGACTCGCGACCGGCCGTGCGCCGCGCCGCGCAAGATCGGCTCGTCGCCCAAGACAAGGAGGCAGTCCCCGCGGTTGCCAAGGTGGTGCAGGGCGAGTCGTCTCGCCAGCAACGATTGGCCGCGGTTTGGACGCTGACACGAATCGACGATCCGTCGGCGCGGGTC
>JBGTJT010000135.1:0-7970 GCA_041744995.1 Pirellulales bacterium
GGCTGCGAGAGTGCCCGACTTGCGCGACTTGCCGCGCGCTAAGTCGTGCAGGCGTTCCACCAGGTCGATCGCCTCGTCGTCCAGCAGCGAACTCGGCAGGCCCCACAACAGCGGCGACCGCTTGCCGCCGATCTCCGCGGCGAGGTTCCGCACCTTGGAACGTTGGTCGAGATAGTCCGACCACGGAGCTTGCGCTGCGTCCAGGGAGCGATCGGCGAACAGCTTGCCGAGCTGTTTACGAACCGAGCGTTCCCAGAGCGTATCGTTGGGCTTCTCGTTGAGCGTCGCGTCCGCGGCAACGGGCGCTCCGTTCTGCAATTCCTCGCCGCCGGGGGACGTCTTGGTTCGCGACTCGTTGGCCGCGGTCGTTTCAGTTATCGTGCCGCCGGACGCGGGCGGTGCGGGCGCCGTCATAAGGGCTATCCTTAACTTGCTTTGCTGGTTCTCTGTCGCCGCCGGGGCCATCGATCCACGGCGTGCGAGTCGGATGATTCATGGACAGGTATGGGCAAGCGTGATATTCTACCAAGTGGAGGGTCGATGTCTCCCCCTTTCTATCACCGGAGGATCTGACGATGAAGTTGCGTTATACTCGTTTGGCCTGGTCGCTGGCGGCCGTTTCATACCTCATCTTTGCCGGGCCGGCGCTATTTGCGGAAGACGCCGAGACGCCGCCCGCGGTAGCAGACGACGACGACGCCCCGATCGCTGACGATGACGCCCAGGTAGATTCCCCCGCGGAGGCTTCCGGGACCGAACAAGAACCGAGGATCGGCGCCAAGATGTCGCCGCCAGAGGGACTGGTGCGGCTCGATCCGGAGCAGGAAGTATGGATCGACAGGAAGAACAAGCTGGTCGTCGTCGACGGCGTGGTCGTGCTCCGCGAGGGACAATTGGAGATGTTCGCCTGCCCGGTCCGCAGCAAGGAGCACGAATCGGTGGTGGCGGTCAATAGCAAGGCGTTTTTGGTCCACACGGCGTTGCTGGCGGTTGGCACCAAGGAAGGAACGCCGGTGAAGTGGGATCCGGAGTACCAGCCGGCCACGGGGGCCGAGGTCGAAATTATGGTTCTTTGGCTCGACGCCGACGGCAAGCAGCACCGAACCCGCGCCCAGAATTGGGTGCGCAACGTAAACACCAATAAGCCGCTTGAGCACAACTGGGTGTTCGCCGGCAGTATGTTCTGGAAAGATGAAATCGACGGCAAGATGCACTATCTGGCCGAAGCGGGCGACCTGATCTGTGTCTCCAACTTCCCCAGCGCCACGCTCGACCTGCCGATCGAAAGCAGCCAAGCCAACACGGGCTTGATGTTCGAAGCCTTCACCGAAAACATTCCCCCCCGCGGCCAACCGGTGCGGCTGGTGCTGATTCCGAAAATCGAGGAGCAAGAGCAGGAGGAAAAGCAAGAAGCCGCGCAAGAGAAGCCCGAGCCGGAAGCTGGCGAGGAACAGACCAGCGAAGAGGAAGCGAAATGAGTGAACAATACACGGCGGCGATTCGCCAAGACGGCGACTGGTGGATCGGCTGGGTGGAAGAAGTGCCCGGAGTCAATGCGCAAGAGCGGACGCGTGAACAATTGCTCAAGAGCTTGTCGGAAGCGCTAGCTGACATCTTGGAATTGAGCACAGCATGACAACCATTCAAGAAATATTGGCGGCGGCACAATCGCTCCCTTCATCGGATCGAGCACTGCTCATTGACGCACTGTGGAAATCGGTTTCTCCGGACGACTGGGCGCTGCCAAGCGAGGAATGGATCGCTGAATCCCAGTGTCGAAGTGAAGCGATCGATGCCGGCGAAATGACGGCCGCTGCTTGGTCGGAGGTTCGGCAGCGAGCCAGAGGCAAGGCTGGATTGGATGGCTGAACTGCTCGTATGCTCGGCGGCAGTTGGACCAACCCCTGTTCCCGCGCCCGCATAACGATATGCTCTCCTGCCGGATGGAGCAAAGCGGAATTTGGTCAGCAGCTATTTGCTTGATTGATGCTTCGGCAACTGCACGTTGAGCATGTCGGCCACCCACTTGATGTCAGATCGACCTCAGCGCTTTCATAGGAGAGATTAAATCTGTGACTTGCCTTGAATGACGCGAGTTCCCATCCAACCTAACATTCCGGCGATGGCAAGTGCCGTCAGGCGACCTTTCCAGGTCAAATGCATATCCCAGTCTCGTGGTGGAGAGACCATATCGATCATCATCGCGGCCACAACAGCTAGTGCCGCGAAATAGGCAACAATACCGACCCAGCGTGGCAAGGAACCCTCGTACAGTTGGCCGCACTCACTGCATATCCGCCGACGCGCAACTACAATCGCATCTTCCTCGGGCGCGAAACGGTAGTGAAGGCATTGACAATTTGGACACCCCTTTCCTTTCGCCGCCCGAAACCCAGCACGTTTCCGTTGACGCAGCACTTGAATTGTGCCAAAAGCCAGGATAAACACCCCAAGTGCGCCAGCGGCGATCATTCCAAGAATGTTGCTGTCCATGTCATGTCGTCTACAAGTTTGAGCAGTTACCTACTCCACTGCTTCGCCGTCTTGCTCAGATCGGCTCGCCCCGCGCCGTCGATGATAATGACGTTGGTCCATTTCGTCCATCGACCGTTGACATGATACGCGTAGAGCCGCAGTTCATGCTCGCCGACCGCTTCCAAGGGCCGAAATGTGATCTCAAAGCGGCCGGTCTGCTCATCGGGCAGCACCACGTGGGCCACTGCATTGTAGTCGCCGTTGCCCGGCGGATCGTCGAACAGGCGGAGTCCGTAGACAGGGACGTCGGATTGCAGATTGCCACTGACGCGCAATGGACCTTCGTCCAGGGCTTCGAGCCTGAGATCGCTGATGGTGATTTCCGGCTTACGATCGAACTCGCGCAACCGACCAGTGAACGGCGGTCGGCCGATCAACTGCATGGCATCGCCATCCAGCAGAAAACTGCCGCGGCCTTCGCCGCGCCTTTCTTGGCGCCAAGTGTAGTTGCCGCTCCCCATCAGGGATTCGCCAAAATGTGCAAGCGCCGGCCCTTCGTCGCAGTGGAATAGTCCAAAACCATGGACCAACTCGTGTGCTATCCCGCCGACCAAAGCCGAATTCGCCGGCCCGATCGGCTTGCCCTTCCACACTTTGGCCCCATCGGTCTGAGTGTATTTGCTGTCGAGCCAGGGTGTATCGACCGCGAAACAACTTCCTTTTGTCTGGTGTGGGTGACCAAAGTAAGGTGCCGCACCGTGATCGTCGGGGATAGTCGTCAGCATCAACACGAACGAGTTGTCGAAGTCGATGTTATCCTTGCCAAGTAGCAGCCGGCTGATTCGGACGCACTCGTCCCGCGTCTCACGGGTATTCGCCGAACGGCGCGTGGTGACGGCAAATGGGAGCTGGGCTTCATGCAATCGAACCTTGCCGTCCTGGTCGCGTTCCAGGGCGATGGTCGTGCGGCCAAAGCCAAGCGACTCATGCTGATCCGCAAACCAGGTTTGAATCTCCGTGAGCACTCGATCGAGTCGTTCGCGATGCTCGGGAAACGGCTCCTGATCGCTACAAGTAAAATATACGACGTGCAGCGGCATCCGCGCCTCGCGCCCCTCCGCAAGCCAGACATCAACGCGCCGTTTCATCTCCGCGTTGCGCTGCTGGATCGCGGCGGGCCAGGCGGGCGTTGGATCGCGAACTTCCTTGGGGGCAACTTCTGCAGAGGACGAGAGCGACAGACAACCGACGAGCGCCAGCGTAAGAATACCGCAGTTTCGCAAGTCTCGCATCGTCATCTACTTTCATCCTTTGCCGCGTGCTCGCTGTCTTGGCTAGGGAGCTAGCAGCGGTCGGAATTCTGGCGAACTTCGCTCCTACTCCTCGAACAATATCTCCAGAATCTCGAACTTCACCGTGCCGGCCGGTACTTCCACGTCGACCTTGTGGCCCACTTTGGAACCCATCAGACCTTGCGCCAGCGGGCTGCTGACGAGAATGCGGCCGGCGTCGTAATCTTCCTCGCCGGCGCCGACGAACGTGAACCGCTCCTCGTCGCCGAAATCCAGGTCGCGAACCACTACCGTGCAGCCGAACACGACCTGGTCCTTCGGCAGATTCGAGGTGTCGATGATGCTGGCCCGGGCCAACTTGCCCTTCAGCTCGTTGATCTTGGCTTGCAGCATGCCCTGGCTCTCGCGAGCGCCATGGTACTCGGCGTTCTCCTTGAGGTCCCCCTCGGCGCGGGCCTCGGCCAGGCGGTTCATGATCAGCGGCATTTCGTCTTGTTCCATCCGCTCGACTTCGGCCTTAATCTTGTTGTAGCCTTCGCGCGTCATGGGAATCGACTCGCTCATCAGATCCTCTCCAATTCTCAAACAAAAAACTCGGAACCGTTGCCGCCAGGGAAGGTCGAACGAACGACGACTGCAAGGCCCACGACGGTACGACGGTTCAGTTGGCGCAAAAAACGCGGCCCCGCCGGTGAAGCGGAGCCGAAAGACCCATTGTGGGCAAATTGACGAGCAATGTAAAGAGCAAGCCCAAAAGTAGTTGGATTCGCCGTCATGTAGCCGAATTCGCCGAGAATTCGGCGGCGGGCACCAGTTGCACACTTCGGAACTCTAGGCGAGTTCCGCTACGGTCCTTGCTCCAACGCCTCGGAACTCTCGGCGGGTTCCGCTACGGTGTCTCCGATGCTTCGGAACTCTCCGCGAGTTCCGCTACCGCGAGTTCCGCTACGGATCGCGTTCAGCTACCTGCCTCGTAGAGCAGCCGGCCGCAGCCTTTGCAGACGGCGACCTTGCCCATCGACAGTTCCGCCTGCATGTTCGGCGTGAGGCTTTGATAGCAGCCGGTGCAGACGTTTTCCTCCGACCGGGCCATGGCGTCCTCGCCCCGGTGACGGACCATCCGTTGGAACTCATTGCGGAATTCGACCGGCAAGGCCCGCTCGGCCGCCTCCAGTTCGCCGCGGACCGCGGCCGCCTGCTGCTCCAGGCCGGACGTCTCGGCGGAAACCTTCTGTTTCACCTTTTCGAGATCAAGCCGCCCTTTTTTCAAATGCTCCTCCGATGCGCCAATCGCCGCCTTGAGCGTTTCCTGTTTGTCGAACGCCTCAAGAATCTCGTCCTCGATCACGCTTTTGGCCATCTCGTCGGCGGCGATCTGCTCCTGCAGCAGTTGATACTCCTTGTTGGTGGAGCAGGTGTTCAGCTTGGTCTGCAGGCTGGCGATCTTGGCCTCCGACGATTGCAGATTCTGCTGCTTCTTGTCCAGTTCCATCTGCGCCTGCTTTTTGCGCTGCCTGGCGGCCTCCAACTCGGCCTCCAGATGCTTGACGGTCGTCTCCTTCGTCTTGATCTGCTTGGGGCCGCGTTCCAACGCTCGGGTAAGCTCTCCCAGGCGCATGTGCAGTTCGTGCAATTCGCCCAACATCTTTGCGGTAACGGACATGACCAAATTCCTTCGCTCGCTATAAAAAAAGCCGCCGGTCTCGCGACCGACGGCTGGGAAGTTCAAACGGTAAATGACTCAACGACCAAACGCAAAGGCTTGCCGCCTCACGCCGCGTCGGAGGTAACGCCCGACAGGAAGCCGGCCAACTGCTGGCTGCGAACCGGGTGTTGCAGCTTCTGCACCGCCTTGGCTTCGATCTGCCGAACGCGTTCGCGGGTGACTTTGAAGATGCGTCCGACTTCTTCCAAGGTGTAGGTGTAGCCGTCGCCCAAGCCGTAGCGGAGACGGATGATCTCTCGCTCGCGGTAGGTAAGCGTCTTGAGCAGCCCTTCGATTTTGTCACGCAACAAGCCTTGGTTGGCACTGCGGAGCGGATTGTCCGACTCCTTGTCCTCGAGAAACTCTCCGAATGAATTATCTTCGCTTTCTCCGACCGGACGGTCAAGGCTCGCCGGGTGCTTGCCAATCGCCAATACCCGCCGGGCTTCCTCCACCGTGTAGCCGGCGGCGTCTGCCATCTCCTCAGTGGTCGGCTCGTAGCCATGCTCCTGCACGAACCGCTTTTCCGCCTGCCGCAGCTTGCTCAGGACGTCGATCATGTGGACCGGAATGCGGATCGTGCGGCCCTGATCGGCGATCGCCCTGGTAATCGCCTGACGAATCCACCAGGTGGCATACGTTGAAAACTTGAACCCGCGGCGATACTCGTACTTGTCGACCGCCCGCATCAGCCCAGTGTTGCCCTCCTGGATCAGGTCCAGAAAGCTCAACCCGCGATTGCGGTATTTTTTGGCAATCGACACCACCAGCCGCAGGTTGCCGCTGGAAAGATCCCGCTTGACGCTTTCGTAATCGTTGAACAGCTTCTCGATCTGCGCCAGCCGATTCTTCAGGCTGGTCGGGCTTTCCTTGGTAATCATCATGATATCATGCAGTTCCCGCTTCCACTCGGAACGCTGCAGTGCGAGGGTCGGGTTGTCGCGGGTGGCGTCCAGCCGCTGCTTGAGATATTCCATCCGCTTGAGGAATTCTCGCAGTTCGTTCTTCAGCGGCTGCACGCGACGGGTGCGGAGGCTGAGTTCCTCCACCAACTGCAGCGTCTTGTGACGCGAACTGAGGAACCGTCGCCGCGCAGCTTGCTTCTCCTCGCTGGTGGTCGATTTGCGCAACAGCGTGGCGAAGTCGCGACGATTGCCCTTTAGCAGATGATCGAGCGTCCGCAGATTGTGCGGCATCCGGGCCTGAATCTGCTCCTTCGTCAGCCGTTCGGTGAGCGACACCTTGATCGTGCGATCGAACGGCAACTCGCCCGCCTGCACCTTTTTGAGCGTGTCGACCGTCACGTCCATCGCATATTGGCAGCCGAGAACCGCCCGGCGAAACCGCTTGCGGGTGATCTCGATCTTCTTGGCCAGCGCGACTTCCTCGTCGCGAGTCAGCAGGTCGATGGTCGCCATTTGCGACAGGTACATCCGAATCGGATCTTCGGAGAGCTTCGGCATGTCGGCCGCGGTGAACGCCGGCTCGGGATCGGCGATCGCCTCGGCGTCGTCGTCCTCGGGCAGCACGGGCAACTCGCCGGTGAACTCATCTTCAGGAGCTTCATTGACCAGTTCGACCCCTTGCTCTTCCAGGGCGAACACAAGATTGTCGAGCTTTTCGGGGCTTAACTCGTCGTCGGGCAGATACTCGTTGACCTCGTCGTAGGTCAGGTAACCTTGGGCCTTGCCTCGAGCAATCAGTTTGTGCAGTTCTTGATCGAAGTATTCCACAGTCGACTCCTTTTCACGCGTCGTGCGCTATTAAGAGACCCTAGTTGGCGGCTGGTTGCGGCGGGGGATCGCCTTAAAACGGGCGACCATCAGCAATCAGCCGCGCGACGCCGGCATCTTCATCCATCCGTGGAATCGGAAATACCGTGCCGCTGCTTTTCCTGTTCAAACACTCTACGCAGCGCTTCTAATTCATCTCCTTCATTGAGACTCTTTCCTCGTAACATGGCCGTCATGCGGCGACGCTCGTGGTCGTCGCGGCGGCGGTGAAAACTGGCCAGCACTTCCGGCAAGTGCATCGCGATGTCGCCGCCGCCTCGCTGGCGGCCCCGTTCGTCCAACTCGACCAGCAGGCTCTTCATTCGTGGATCGTCGAATTCCAGCATCACACGCTCGAACTCCGGCGCCACGCCGGCCGCGGCAAGCTGCCAGAACCGTTCGTAGATCGCCCGGCAGGCGGGATCCTTGAGCTGATCGATCGGCAACGACTCGACCGCCAGACTGACCGCCTCCGGCTCCTGGATTAATATCTCGATCAACTCCCGCTCCCAGGGATCGCGGCGCTGGGCGATCTCCTCGCGGGTTTGTTCATCGGCCAATTCCGGTACGTTCATCGTGGCCGTGCGATGCCGCGCCGTGCGGCGCAGCTCCTGCACGCGGTGCCGCAGCGTTTCCTCAGGAACGGCAAACGTGCGGCCGATGCGGACCAAAAATTGCTCTTCGCGAAGGCGGTTTTCACTCGGACCGGTCGCGCCGCCGTGCGGG
>JBGTJT010000136.1:0-12512 GCA_041744995.1 Pirellulales bacterium
GCCGGCCGCACCAGCCGGCGGGGGCGACGCCGATAACGGAGCGATCTACGTGACCAGTCCCATGGTGGGCACCTTCTACTCCGCAGGCAGTCCCGACGCCGCGGCCTTCGTCAAGGTGGGTGACCATGTCGGCAAGGACACAATCGTCTGCATCATCGAGGCGATGAAAGTTTTTAATGAAATACCGGCGGAGGTCGCCGGCCGGGTGACGGCGATCCTTGCCGAGAACGGCGACCCGGTGGAATACGGCCAGAAACTGTTCAAGATCGACCCCAACGGCTGACAGCATCCGGTACGATGACTTGGAAGGTCGTCCTACTTGGCTCAAGGCCACTCATTCGCGAACCCACTGCCACGGCCCAACCTCCCATGTTCAAGCGGATTCTGATTGCCAATCGAGGCGAGATCGCCCTGCGGATCATCCGCGCCTGCAAAGAGTTGGGCGTGGAGACGGTGGCGGTATTCAGTGAAGCCGATCGCGGCGCCCATTATTTGACCCTGGCCGACGAGGCGTACTGCATCGGCCCGGCCAAGAGTAGCGAGAGCTACCTGAATTACAAGAGCGTGATCAGCGCCGCCGAAGTGGGCAACGTGCAGGCGATCCATCCCGGTTATGGTTTTTTGGCCGAGAACGCCCACTTCAACGAAATTTGCCGCGATTGCAAGATCGACTTCATCGGCCCATCGCCCGAGGCGATGAACCTGCTGGGCAACAAGAACGCCGCCCGCTCGCTGGCTCGCGAGGCCAAGGTGCCGGTGGTGCCCGGCAGCGATGGATTAATCTCCGACGACAAACAAGCGTTGGAAGTAGCGCATCAGATCGGCTTTCCGGTTCTGGTCAAGGCTTCGGCCGGCGGCGGCGGACGCGGCATGCGGGTGGCCTCGAACGATCTGGCGCTAAAGCAAGCCCTGCAGCAGGCCAAGACCGAGGCCGAGGCGGCTTTCGGCGACGCCAGCGTCTATTTGGAAAAATATGTCGAGAATCCTCGCCACGTGGAAGTCCAAGTGCTGGCCGACAAGCACGGCAACGTGGTCCACCTGTGGGAACGCGACTGCTCCGTGCAGCGGCGCCATCAAAAGCTGATCGAGGAAAGCCCCGCTTCCATTATTTCGGACAAGACCCGTGCCGCGATCTGCGAAGCGGCCGTGCGAATGGTCAAAGCGGCCGACTATGAGAACGCCGCCACCGTGGAATTCATCGTCGACAAGGATGAGAATTTCTACTTCATCGAGGTCAACGCCCGCATCCAGGTGGAGCATCCGGTGTCGGAAATGGTCACCGGCATTGACCTGATCAAATGGCAAATTCGCATCGCCGCCGGCGAGCGGCTTTCCTTCAAGCAAAAGCACATTCCCTGCAACGGGGTGGCGTTGGAGTGCCGCATCAACGCGGAAAACCCCAAGAAGGGGTTTCAGCCGTCGCCCGGGCTGATCAAACAATTGATCGTGCCGGGCGGCTTGGGCGTGCGGTTCGACTCGCACGCCTACAGCGGCTACCGGGTTTCGCCGCTTTACGATTCGATGATCGGCAAGCTGATCGTGCATCAACCGACCCGCCGCGAGGCGATCGACTGCATGCTCCGCGCCTTGGAGGAATTGAAGGTCGACGGCATCGAGACGACCGCTTCGCTGCATCAAGAAATTCTCAAGCACTCGGCCTTCGCCGAAGGCCGCGTCGACACCACCTGGGTCGAACGGACCTGGTCGTTCTAGATCACTTTACGAACCAGTCGCCGGCAAGCATTTACGAGTGTCACGCTGCTTCGCCGCGCTCGGCCGGGGCGGTCGATCGCTTGCCGCCAAGCCCCAGCAGTTGTTCGTAGGCTGCAAATTCCGCGCCGCACATCTGTTCCACGGTGAACTGTTCGAGTACCCAGCGACGGCCGCGCGCCCCCATTTCCGCACGCTCGGCTGGCGACCATGCCAACATCCGTTCGCAGGCGGCCGTCATGGCCGCTGGGTCGAGTGGATCGACCAGTAGACCAGTCTCGCCGTGGCGTATCGTCTCCAACGAGCCGCCGTGGGCTGTGGCGATCACCGGCCGGCCCATGGCCTGCGCCTCGACGGCCACCCGGCCGAATGACTCTGGTTCAATGGACGAGCTAATGGCCACGTCACAGGCCGCGTAGTACAGAGCCACATCGTCCTGAGCGCCCGCGAAGATCACCTGCTCGTCCAGCTTGAGTTCGTTCACGAGTTGGCGAATCTCGTCGAAGTAGGCCCGCTTGTTGCCGGCGTCGCCGACTATGACCAGCTTCCAGTCGCGTCGGCCGAGTGCGGCCAGCGCCGACAGCAGCATGGCGTGCCCCTTGAGTCGAGTGATTCTGCCCAGGCTTAGCAGCACGGCCGTCTCCGGCGGGCATCCCCACTCGCTGCGGAGCCGATCGACGTCGGCGGGGTCGACGTGCTCAGGCGCGATGCGGTCGGTATCCAGCCCGCCGGCCGCCACGGTGATGTTCTGTTCGTCGACGCCGTACTGTTCGATGATGTGCTGCTTGATAAACTCACTGCAGGCAATCGTCCGGCGACCTTTCGCCATGACGCTGTTGTAGACGTGCTTCAGACGGTTCTGTTGCCCGTAGATGCCGTGAAACGTGGCGATGAACTGCGTGCCGGTCCATTGGCAAGCCAGGTAGGCCGACCAGGCCGGCCCCCGTGAACGAGCATGCACCAGGTCGATGTCGTGGCGGCGAATGTGGCGTGCCAGGCGGATCGCGTTGGCGACGATCGTAGCCGGATTGCGGCGGTGCAAGGGAAGCGGAAGGTGGATGGTGCCTTGCCGAGCAAGTTGCTCCGCCAGGGGCCCGTTCGCGGCGGCGACATAGCTGCCCGCCCCGCGTTCGACGATGAAGGCGGCCATCTCGACGGCGACTCGCTCGACACCGCCTTGCTGGCCGAGCGCGGGAATGACTTGCAGTATCTTGAGCCGTTTCATGCAGGGAGTATAGAAGGTTTGCCGCGACGGACCAAGATGAAACCGGCGAACAGGTGGGTGCATGAAGCTCGCCTTGACAGGGTATCCACTTTTTGCGAACTTCGCTCCACCACCAATGCCGGGGGCCTCGGCCAGCGGCAACGACTTCACCTAATCACCCCTGACGGCTGAAGTGTTCTATGTTATCCATCTCCCGATCATCACCTCGCTTAAGCCTATTGTTCCCAATCGCGCGCCTCGTACTTAGGCCGTTGCTTTGGGTTCGGAATTTCAACGGCTACTGGCGAGGCCGCAACGTCGCAAATCCCCAAAGTGCAATCAGTCAACTCGGCGTCGTTGATGCAAAATGGAGAAAGAAAATTGATACCGTGCTGTCGTCCCCGGACAACGCGGCAATTGCTCGCGCGCCGGATGCCGGACGATTGCAAGACGGATTGATCACCATGCATAACGGGATACAGGTTAGCGCCCTCGGGTACTATGGAGGCGGGATCCTCAACATGCTCGTGGAAAACAAGGGTGTTCACGAGCCCCAAGAAGAGCGTGCCTTTGCAGCGATTCTGAAATTGCTCGCGCCCGGATCGACCATGATTGAACTAGGCGCCTATTGGGGATTTTATTCCCTCTGGTTTGCTCGGGAGGTGCCGAAGGCGCGCTGCTACCTCGTGGAACCCTCTTTTGCCTGTCTCTTGTCGGGCGAAGGAAATTTTCAGCGGGCCAACCAGACGGCGTCATTCACGCAAGCCTACGTGGGTGACAAGGAGGGGGTGGCCTTGGATGGAACCGATATCATCTGCGTGGACGACTACTGCCGCAAACATCAGCTTGGCGAACTAAATATCCTGCACGTGGACATCCAAGGAGCAGAGGTGCTGATGCTCAAGGGTGCTTGCCGCATGTTGCAGGCAGGGAAAGTTGACTACATCTTCATATCCACCCATTCCAACGAGTTGCATTCGAATTGCCTACGAATCCTAGCAAGCCATCAGTACCATATATTGGCTTCCGCGGACTTGAACGAATCCTTTTCAGGCGATGGTTTGATTGTCGCGAGGAGCTTCCGTGTAAAGGTTCCGGAAGCCTTAGAAATCAGCCATCGCACAAAGCATGGCGAAGCGCTGCAGCCGGCAGCTTGAGGAAGGTGCTTCGCGCATTCCGAACTGGGGATACGCTCTGTAATCATAGCGCGGCGTGGCCGAGCAGGAAACAAACAACGGCTCGTTAAAAGTTACGCACTTCAGCACATGGACGTGTTCGCTAACCCATGATCGATCAAGTCGCTGGTTCAGTGCCCTGTCCGGAGGTGAAAATACCGGCGCTCCGCTACTACGGGTATGCTTCGGTAGTGGGAGTGAAGCGGACTTTCAGCCTTCGGACCCACAAGCACCGAAAGTTCTTTGTTTGGAAGTTTATCAAGCTGCTCGAATCGGGCATTGTGCGGAGAGACAGCTTGCGTGTAACCGCTGCCGGCAAGACGGACGGCGTGGGTGCCCAAGCGTTGGCGAAATTCTCCGCCATGTGTCTCGCTGAGGCCTATGGAATTGGCTACGCCCACACGCCGTTCGTAACGCTGGCTCACGCAGAACTCCCCATGGACCAGTGGATCGAATCGTGGGAAACACTGCTCGGGATGGGAGAAGTGTATTCCGTCCCATCAGACGAGCATTTTCCAACCGTGGATGTGGAACGCTATGTGTCCGACCCGTCGATTTGGAACAAGCGGGCCACGGTGAGTACCCGTCATTATCATGGCTTCTGCGAATTAGCGCCCGAATTCGGGGAAGCGGTATCCCAAAAGTTGCAAGCCAACTTTCATGGATCGCAGCGCGCAATTGGCAAGTGCGACGTCCTGGATGTCTGCGTACATGTGCGCCGCGGAGACGTGTCGCCTGGTGATTCAGAAACCCGGCATCGATACACGGCAAACAGCAAAATCATATCCGTTATCCGCGATATCTTGGACGCTGCTGCCTTGTGTAGGTTGAACGTTCGCATCAAGCTGTTCTCGAACGGGGAACCTTCCGAATTCACCGACTTCGCTTGCTTGCCTGAAGTCGAGTTGCATCTAGGCGACTCCGCATTGGAGACGTTTAATGCCCTGGCCGATGCGCATGTACTTGTTACCGCGCGCAGCGACTTCAGTCATCTTGCGGCGAACTTCTGCCGCGGCGTGGTGATTTGTGACCCGAGTTATCGCACACCTCTTTCTCACTGGTTGCACATCGATCCTGCCAGGTCCCGCGTGTGCCAGGATGCGCTGGCGCAGAAGCTTCAAAACCATTTCCTAAACGGATGCACCGATTTTACCTAGGTCAACCTTAAACGGCTGAAGTGTGAGAGATATGAAAAAAACGATTCGCAATCGAATTGGCACGCTGCGCATCAGTATCGCCAAGAGATACAATTTATTGTTTCACGCCGGCTACTCGGTTCGCAGCGCGTACGGAAGAAAATTCTTGATCGATTGGCAGCAGCCCGTTGACAAGAGACTTGCCTTCGAAATGTTTGAGCCTGAACGAATCACCCATTTTATGAATTCGATTGAGAGCATGGCGCCCGATATGTTCCTGGATATTGGAGCGCATGCCGGTCTCTACTCAATCCTGGTCAATTCACGAGTTCCTAAAGCGATTATTCATGCGTTTGAACCGGACGCCACAAACTTGGGACAACTAAACGCAAATCTGTTTCTCAATCGACTAAGCGACAAAGTCGTTGTGAATCCCTTCGGATTATCAGATCGTGACGGATCGCTCAATTTCGCATCATCAGGCGAACAGACGCATCGGGCGTTTAGCCGGGTCTCGGAGCACGGCGGCAACACCGTGATGGTGCGAAGGCTTGATTCCGTGATTTCAGAAGAGGGTAAAAGAATCGCAATTAAGATCGACGTGGAAGGTCATGAGCTGGCCGTGTTGCGGGGAGCTGAGGACTTGCTGAGGCGGAACTCGTGTTACATGCAGATGGAATCTGCCCTAGAGAATTTCGGCCAGGCGAAGACCTTGTTGGAGGCCATGGGATACCAATGGATGGGGAGCAAGGGAGATCACTATTTCACCAATGTACCCGATCTTGTGCCCCCTTCCGAACGCGCGCGAGGCGCCGCGGCCAAGGCTCTCGTCGGTAAGGCGGCAGCTCTATAAGGAATGACTCAAGAATAACGTCCGTATTCGCTTCGCATGGTTGTAAGTCGATTCCGCGGCTTGTTTGAACAGAAGGCAACAGAGAAAACGGAGAACTGAAATCTCTGTTGGCTCTGTACCCTTTGTTGCCTTTGGTTAGTCATTGCCTGAGGTGGACCGAGGTTGACGGATGCACTTTCCTTTTCTCTAATTTCGCTCGGTCTGTTCGAAGCGATGTGGTGTCAAACAGTCTAATAAGGCTGAATATCGAGCCCGCGTGTAGTAGTAGTAGTAGTTAAGGTATTTTTTATTCCTGGAAGGGCTATCGGCAACCAACTTTAGTGAACAGAGTAGATAGGAGGCAACAGAGGCTCACCTCTCCGTTCTCTCCGTTTCCTTCTGTTCAAAGCGAATCTTGAGTGTATTGTGTCGCATGAACTCGCCTTGACAGGCTATCCGCTTTTTGCGAACTTCTCGCCACCACCAACGCCGGGGGCCTCAGCCAGCGGTGTCACCTTGGTGCGGGAGAACTATCGAGATGGCGGGAATTCGTGGCAAGCGAGTCGTCGTGACTGGGGGCGCCGGCTTCCTGGGCCGGGCTGTGTGTGAGGCTCTGGAAGAGTTGGCCCCGGCCGAGGTGTTCGTCGTGCGCTCGTCGCAGTTCGATCTCCGCGAACGAGACGCCATTCGTGCGCTGCTCACCCAGGCTCGACCGGAGGTCGTCATTCATCTGGCGGCGGTGGTCGGCGGCATCGAGGCCAATCGCCGCAATCCGGGCCGCTATTTCTATGACAATGCGATCATGGGCATCCAACTAATCGAGGAGTCGCGTCGATTCGACGTCGAGAAGTTCGTCTCCGTCGGCACGATCTGCTCCTATCCCAAATTCACCCCCGTGCCGTTTCACGAGGAAGACCTCTGGAACGGCTATCCGGAAGAGACCAACGCCGCCTACGGGCTGGCCAAGAAGATGCTGTTGGTGCAGTCGCAGGCATACCGGCAGCAGTATGGCTTCAATGCCGTTTCGCTGTTGCCGGTCAATTTGTACGGGCCGTTCGATAATTTCGATCCGCGGACCAGCCACGTCATTCCGGCCTTGATTCGTAAAACGTTGGAAGCCCGCGACGCGAACTCGCCGTCCGTTGAGGTTTGGGGCACCGGCGGCGCGTCGCGCGAATTCCTCTACGTCCGCGACGCGGCCCGCGGCATCGCCCTGGCGGCGGAGCACTACGACGAGGCGGCGCCGGTGAATCTCGGTTCGGGACAGGAAATCACCATTCGCCAGTTGGCCGAAACGATCCGCGAGCTGTGCGGCTATACAGGCGACCTCCGCTGGAACACCGACCAGCCGGACGGCCAACCTCGCCGCTGCCTCGACACCCATCGCGCGGAGCAAGCGTTTGGCTTTCGCGCGGAGACCGACTTCCGCCACGGGCTGGCGGAGACGATTCGCTGGTATGAACAACATCGCTACCACTCGAGCGGCACCAAGGCTGCGTGAACTTGCAACGGTCGAAAGGAATCGACATCCCATGTCCCAACGGCGCGCACTCATTACCGGAATCACCGGCCAGGATGGATCGTATCTAGCGGAGTTTCTCCTCGACAAGGGCTACGAGGTCCATGGCGTCATTCGCCGGGCCAGCAGCTTCAACACAGGCCGACTCAGCGACGTCTATCAAGACGTTCACGAATCGAACCGCCAACTCCATCTGCACTACGGCGACTTGTCGGACAGCGCGAACTTGAATCAACTGGTGCTCTCGATCGAGCCGGACGAAATCTACAACTTGGGCGCCCAGAGCCACGTGCGGGTGTCGTTCGACCAACCGCTCTACACGGCCGACGTCGACGCGCTCGGTACGCTACGGCTGCTGGAGGCGGCCCGACAATTGCAGCGCACCAGAGAGGTTCGTTTTTATCAGGCGTCGTCGAGCGAGATGTTCGGTAAGGTCGTCGAGACCCCCCAACGCGAAACGACCCCCTTCGCCCCGTGCAGCCCCTACGCCTGCGCCAAGGTCTACAGTCATTATCAGGTAGTCAATTATCGACAGGCTTACGGCCTGTTCGCATGCAGCGGCATTCTGTTCAATCACGAGTCGCCGCGGCGAGGCGAAACATTCGTCACCCGCAAGATCACGCGGGCGGCGACGCGCATTCGCGAGGGACTGCAAAAGAAGCTGTTTATCGGCAATCTCGACGCCCGCCGCGATTGGGGATTCGCCAAGGATTACGTGGAAGCGATGTGGTTGATGCTGCAACAGGATGAGCCGGACGATTTCGTGATTGCCACGGGCGAGACGCACTCCGTGCGAGAATTCATGGACCTGGCGTTTCGCCGGGTCGAATTGCCGTGGCAGGCCTACGTGGAGTTCGACGAGCGGTACCTTCGTCCCAGTGAAGTCGACCTGTTGCTGGGCGATGCCGCCAAAGCCCGTGAACAGCTCGGCTGGCAGCCGAGAACGACCTTTGCGGAACTGGTCGCACTCATGGTCGACGAAGACTGGAAACTTGCTCGCCAGGAATCGTTGATGGCCGAACGATTGGCCGCCTGACGCTCTGTACGACCGGATGCTTGCTATCAAGGCGTGCTGTTCGGGCGTCCCTGCCACGCGGATACGACGGTAACAACCTCATGCCGATACAAGTCAAGGTGCTCTGTAAGGGCGATGCTCGGCAATTGGCCCGACAACTCCCGGGCGACGGCAGTCGCTGGGGAGACTGCGAGTTCCAATTCGATCCACTGCTGCGGCGTTACGATTGGCTGATGGTGTATGAAGACCTCGCCACCCGGCGAGACGCCGGCGGACGAGTCGAAGGCGAGCGGCTGGCCTGTCCGTCTGCACACACCTTGTTGGTGACCACCGAGCCGTCGTCCATTAAGACCTACGGCTCGGACTTCGTGGGCCAGTTCGGCCACGTGCTCACTTCCCAAGCCGAGTGGGCTCTGCCGCATCCGCACCGCATTCATTCGCAACCTGGCTTGCGATGGTTCTACGGCGTCGGCGGCGATCGCCCAGTCGTTTACGACGAGCTGGCCGCGGCCCAGCCCGCCAAGAGCAAGACAATCGCCACCGTCTGCTCCAACAAGCGGCAGCGTCATACGCTCCACAACCGGCGGTACCAATTCATCCAGCGTTTGCAGCAGGCGATACCCGAGCTGGAGGTGTTCGGCCACGGGGTGCGCCGGATGGATGACAAGCGCCAGGCACTGGATGCCTACCAATATCATGTCGCCATCGAAAACTTCCGCGGGCCGCATCACTGGACCGAGAAGCTTGCCGATGCGTTTCTCGGTTTTACACTGCCGTTCTACTTCGGCTGCCCCAACGTGGCCGATTATTTTCCCGAAGAGAGTTTCATTCCAATCGACATCCTCGATTTCGAGTCGTCGCGGGAAACGATTGAGAGGGCGATCTGCGACGACGCCTACCAGCGGCGATTGCCCGCCGTGCTGGAAGCGCGGCGCCGCGTGTTGCAGCAATACAACCTGTTTGCGGTCGCCGCCGAGCTGGTAACGCGGTTCGACGGCGCCGATCATACTCCGGTCGCCCGACGTCCAGGAATTGTCTATCCCCGTACCACCATCACCCGAGATAGTTGTCTCGGCGCGGCTCGTTTACTCTGTGAAAAAGTTCAGTCGCGATTCAACCGTTATCGGGCGGCGTAAGCAGCCCGACCGACTCCAGGAACCCAACCATGTCCCTGCTCCGTGCGGCCAAGAGATTTCTCTACCATCAACAGAAGAAGCACATCCTAAAGGTGGAGCGCAGCGGCGAGCGCGGGTTCGCCAGTCACGGGCAAGACCTGTTCGTCGCCGAAACCTTGCGCGATGTCGCCGAAGGGGTGTTTGTGGAGATCGGCGCCAACGACGGCGTCAAGCTCAGCAATACATATTATTTCGAGCAGTTGGGCAACTGGACGGGCATTGCCATCGAACCGTTGCCGACCACTTACAAAAAACTCCAGGCGAACCGCACCTGTGTTACCGTGCATGGTTGCGTCTGCGACTATGACGGCGAAACCAGCTTCTTGGCCATCGAAGGCGCCTGCGAAATGCTCAGCGGCATGCCGGATCGGTACGACCGCCGCCACGAACGGCGGATTCGCAAGAATCTCAAGCGGCACGCGGGCGTCGCCCGTGAGATTGTGGTGCCGTGCTTTACGCTGTCGACGCTGCTGGCGCGGCACGACATACGTCGCGTCGATTATCTTAGCGTCGACACCGAAGGCGGAGAGCTGGAGATCCTGCGGTCGATCGACTTCGCCGGTTTCGAGATCGACGTGATCAGCGTCGAGAACAATTACTACGATCCGGCCATCGAAGCCCATCTGGCGGCCCAAGGGTATGCGCTGATTGCCATCGCCGGAGTCGACGAGATCTACCGCAAGCAGCCCGCACTGCGGATCGCTGCTTGAAATCGGCGACGCCGCAGGCATGGACTAGTCTCACGCAGCGTAGCGGTTACATTGGTGGTTTGCCATCGAATTGCCGGTAACCGTAACCTCAAGCTGCGCGAAGATTGGTTGTAGCTCACCATGCTGATTGCACTTTCTCTCATCGGCGGAATGATCATTCTCACCGCCGGGGCCGAGTTGCTGGTTCGCAATGCGTCGAAGCTGGCCGTGGGGCTGGGCATTTCGCCGTTGGTGGTCGGCCTGACGATTGTCGCCTTTGGCACCAGCGCCCCCGAGTTGGTTGTCAGTTTGTACGCCACCCTCGACGGCCAGACCGACATTGCGCTGGGAAACGTCGTCGGCAGCAATATCTTGAACATCTTGCTGATTCTCGGCATCTCGGCCTCGATCATTCCGTTGACCGTCATACGTCGGGTGATCCAGGTCGACGTTCCGCTGATGGTGTTGCTTTCCTTCGGCGTGCTGCTGATGGCCGCCAATGGGGCGATCAGCCGAGTCGACGGCTTGCTGCTGCTGGCGTTTCAGATTGGTTACACCTGGTGGTCGGTATGGGAAGGAAGGCGGGCCACCAAGGAGGAACAGGCGCTGTGGCTCGACGGTGTGACGGCGGAGGACGCCAAGCCGACGCCTCTGAGAATGCTGCTTGAATTGGTTTTGATCGGCGTCGGTCTGGGCATGCTGGTGCTCGGTTCGCGATTGTTTAGTTCGGCCGCCGTGGAGATCGCCCGCAGCTTCGGCGTCTCGGAGTTTGTGATCGGCCTGACGGTGGTCGCCGCCGGCACGTCGCTGCCGGAAGTGGCCACCAGCGTCGTCGCCGCCCTGCGCGGGGAACGCGACATGGCCGTCGGCAACATCGTGGGCAGCAACATCATGAACCTGGCGTTTGTGCTTGCGCTGTGCAGCATCTTCGCGACCGACGGCATCGCCGTGAGCCAAGCGGCGCTATGGTTCGATCTGCCGGTGATGTGCGCCGCGGCGTTCGCCTGCCTGCCGATTTTCTTCAGCGGTCACTCGATCGCCCGCTGGGAAGGGGCGCTGTTTTTGTTCTATTACGTCGCCTACACGGCGTATCTGGTCATCTCGCAAACCATGGAACCGTGGATCGACCATTACCGGCTGGCGTTGCTGGGATTTGCCGTGCCGTTGACGGTCGTCACCTTGGCGGTCAGTTCCGTCAACGAATTCCGCGCGCAACGCGCGCGGCGCCGCGAGTAGCGTAATGCGCAATTCGTAGCGGAACTCGCCAAGAGTTCCGCGGCGCCAGAGTAAACCGCAACGCCTCGGAATTCTGGCGAATTCCGCTACAGCTAGCACCCTGTGCGGCATGTCGTTTGCAATAAAAATAATTTGATGGATCGCGGGCGGGAATGGTTTCCGCCGCGTAGCTTCTGTAGGAGGATTTTACAATGAATATGTTTTGCAGCCTGTTAACCGCTAGCGGATTACTGCTGGCAGCCGTCGAATCGGCTCGTGCGCAGTCTCCGTATTATCCGCCGCCGCAAACCTACGCGGCGAATGGGGCGTACTCGTCCCACTTCAGTCCCACGATGCAGGCGCTCAACACCTCGGCTTGCCTGCAAGGCGCCCACGTCGTGGCGCGGCCGGCACCGTTCTACCCCGTGGAGCAAGCGGCGTACTACCCGGTTGGTCGGACCTCGTACTACGCGCCGAACGCCGCGCCGCTTGGTGTCCAGGTCGCGACACCTGTCGTCAATTCGACCCCAGGCGTGGTCGTCGGCCGCGGCATTCTCGGCCAGCCCAAGGCATATGTGCCCGGCCAGCCACTACGAAACGCCCTGCGATTCGTGACGCCGTGAGGATGCGGAAGCTGGCAGCTTCAGCCACGTTGAGGAAGCTGCCAGCTTCCCGGGCGCCAGAGTTTTCTCTGGGCGCCGCCGACGCTGGCAGCATCGGCAACGGGGGTTGCTCTGATGCCGCCGAGGCTGGCAATGCAATCCGCATGGGGGGTGTAATGGCCATTTTCTTGCAGGAATTTCTGATTTGCTAGGAACCGGCCGTCTGTTTTCGGTATTTAG
>JBGTJT010000137.1:0-3080 GCA_041744995.1 Pirellulales bacterium
ACTCGATTCCAATCCCCGTCCACAAGCTAACGACCCGCTCAGGCGGCCGAACGCGCTAAAAAAATCGCCTCGAAGCACGCCCAACACGAAGTGCAACCAAACTTGCTACTCATGAATTAGTTCACAGCCTCTCACGCCTCAAACCTCACGCCTCACGCCTCAAGCCTCTCCCAACAAATCTCTTCGATTTGTCCACTCGACGAACTCGCACATCCGGCTAAAGTCTTTATACTGGTCAGTTCGCCTGACACGTCATGATGTCTGTTGCGTCCTGCGCGTGCCGGCGCAGAGGAGCGTTTTGCCAGCCTGTAAACGTCGAAAGGGAGTAGACGAGATGTCTCAAGTGCAAACCGAACGCGTGTTGGTGGTCCCCACCTCGAAGTTCCACGAGCTGGGGTATTTCCAAGGATTCTCCACCGAAGTCGGCACCTATCTGCCGGAACTGTTCGACGCTCGGCACACCAGCTATCGGCCGCGGGACGAGATGGAAGAGAATCCCGCTTTCAAGCAGCTCATTCCCTACTGCCTGTTCGAGTATCACGATCCGGTGCAAGGGCTGATGCTGTTTCAATACACGCGTGGCAGCGGCCAGGGCGAGCAGCGCCTGCACGCCAAGCGGAGCCTCGGCATCGGGGGGCATATCTCAACCGAGGATGAGGACTCCGCCACCGAGGGCGGCTCCTATAAAGCCGGCATGCAGCGGGAGTTGAGCGAGGAGATTAGCATCGAGACCGAGTATCAGCAGCGGCTGGTCGGCATCCTCAACGACGACGAGACGGAAGTCGGCCGGGTCCACTTGGGCGTGGTTCACTTGTTTACCGTCGATTCGCCGAACGTCGCGCCGCGAGAATTGGATATCGCCGACGCACGGTTCGTCCCGGTGGGCGAAATCGCCGCCAATGTCGCTCAGCTCGAAACCTGGTCGCAAATTTGCCTGCGAGCCTTGTTTCCGCACGCCTCGTAGCTCGAGACGCCGGCCTGCCGAGCTATTTCGCGCTCCCGTCGCGGAGTGCCGCACTGGATGCTCGCCCCTAGACCGAGCGGTACACGCGGCGCTCGCGGGGCGCCGATCATGCTCTGCCGGGACGCATAATCGGGAATGCCGGTAAATTTTCCCTCGAAACTTTTCCGTATCTTGGCTAGAATTAAATCATGCTGCTACCGCGTGTTCACGCAAATAGCGTCCTGGAACGCGACCGGAGAAGAGGCGCCCTGGTCACTTGTTCTTGGGAAGAACGCATGGCAATAGAATTTCAATGCACCGGCTGCCGCCAATGGTATGCGGTGCCCGATCGAGCCGCCGGGCGAACGGTGACGTGTCCGCAGTGTTCTGAATCGATGGTGGTTCCAGAGCCTACGGAAGTGCTCGTCGCGGCGCCGATGATCCTCGACGACGATGACGAAGATCTCACCGAGTCGGTGACGGAGCCGGACCTGCCGAACGCTCATTTCCTGGCGTCGGTCGCCAATGATCAAGCCGAGGCGCCTCCGCCCGAGTCGGTTATCATTCAAACGACTACCAAACCGAAGCCCGCCCAGAAAAAGCGCAAACCGGCAGTCGCCGCAATACCCGCCGAACAACGCATCGCGCCGACGGAGGTCCCGCGGGAAGTGGTGTTCGACGACGAACACACGACCAAGGCGATGCTGCTCAGCCGGCCCGCCCTGGTGAACTACATCCTGGCGGGCGTGATCGTGGCCGGACTGTTGGCGATTACCGTCCTGGTCACGGTCCAAAAGGAGCGCCTCCTCAATCCCCTTCCCATGAATGTCTCGCGGCAGATCAGCCCTTCGCCGCAAGCGCTGGCTTGGCTCGGCGAGCGCAAAAGCAGCTTCCTCTATTCCTTTCAATTGCCTGAGAATTATCACCCCGCCGCCGCGCGGCCCTCGGTGGAGGGTTTTCCCAAGAACACCATCGCGCACGCTTGGGAAGCGCAGTCCGGCGGCAACGATGCCGGCTCGACGTTCGCCGTGTGGGTGATTCCCAAGGTCTACGATCTCGAGAAAAAACTGGAGGAAATGAACAATCTCCAAAAGTACGTCGGGTATCCAACCGCGATTGAGCAGCGCTCTGCCCACGCCCGCATCGGCAACGACATGATCTGCGTACAAGGCATCGTCGACGGCAGTTCTTACGAGCTGTCGCGCAAAGGGGTGATCTATTTGATCTCGCACGAGAACCGCACCGTCATGATTATCGCCATGGCGGTCGGCCCCAGTTCGCGGCAAGGCCAGGCAATCCTCAACGCCGCCGCCGGCACAATTGAACTGAACGCCAAGAATGAGGCTTGAGGCTGGAGGGCGATCCATCCCATATTCGCCATGCAACATACAACATGCCAATGCCGTCCGACCTCATTTACCTTGACAATCAGGCCACCACGCGAGTCGACCCGAGGGTGGTCGAGACGATGCTGCCATGGATGACCGAACAGTACGGCAACCCGGGCAGCACCTCGCACCGACTGGGCAACGAAGCCCGCGACGGGGTCGAACGGGCGGCCGCCTCGATCGCCGCCAACCTCGGTTGCTCGCCGCGGGAGTTGGTCTTTACCAGCGGCGCCACCGAAAGCAACAACCTGGCGATTCGCGGCATTGCCGAAAGTTCCCGCCGCCGCGGCGATCATATTGTTTCGGTGATATCCGAACATCGCGCCGTGCTCGATCCGATTCGCCGACTCGGGCGGCGCGGATTTGAGATCACCTGGCTGCCGGTCGCACCCAACGGTTCGGCCGAAGCCGGTCGCGTCGATCTCGATCAATTGCGCGACGCGATTCGCGACGACACCTGCCTGGTCTCGGTGATGATGGCCAACAACGAGATCGGCACGATCCAGCCGATCGCCGAGATCGGCCGCGTGTGTCATCAGCTAGGCGTGCCGCTGCATTGCGACGCCGCGCAGGCCGTGGGCAAGCTGCCGGTGGACGTCGAGGATTTGCAGGTCGATCTATTGAGCTTTTCCGCCCACAAATTCTACGGACCGCGCGGCATCGGCGGGCTGTACGTGCGACGCCGCAATCCGACCGTGCGGCTGATGTCGCAGATCGACGGTGGCGGCCAGCAACGCGGCCTGCGCAGC
>JBGTJT010000138.1:0-4117 GCA_041744995.1 Pirellulales bacterium
GCCCCGCTCTGTTGCCTGAAGAGTCGATTGAAAGTGCGAAATGGATTCCTGTCATGTTTGGGCAGGAGTTGAAGTAAGCTGACAGGGTGAACCAAACCAGGGCGAAATAGATGGAACACGCTATACCGTACTCAAGTTTCACGCACAACCACGATCATTTTGATTGAGCAAACTGAGGGAAAGGAGACAACTGAGAATTCTTTTCTTTGTTCTCTCTGTTCCCTTCTGTTCAAAATCCTGGTCACCTTGCCACCCTTAAAGCCCTGGCTCACTCGGCTTCGTCAGCCGTGACGATCTCGCGCTGCCGCAGCGCCGCTTGATACTTCGCCTCGTCCCAGGCGTAGAAGCAGGCCGCCCGATGCGCCTGGCTTGCGGCCGGGTCGACGTCCACTGCGGGATTGGCGTCCAGGGGCGGCGAAAAGTCGAGGCAGTTCAGTTCGCTCATGATGCAGCGGTCGGCAAACTGGCAGCCGGGATAGACCGTGTCGGCGGTGGGGATCTCGCCTTGCAGTTCGATCCGCCGGCGGGTTCGCTCGGCGGCCGGGTCGGGCAGCGGAATCGACGAAAGCAAGGCCCGCGTGTAGGGATGCCGCGGATTGGCGTACAGGTCGTCCGCTTCGGCCAGTTCCACAATCCGGCCGAGATACATCACCGCCACGCGGTCGGCGATATGCCGCACTACCGAAAGATCATGCGCGATGAAGATGTACGACAGCCCCAGCTTCTGTTGCAGATCCATCATCAGGTTGATCACTTGCGCTTGAATGGATACGTCGAGCGCCGAGACCGGTTCGTCGCAGACGATCAGCTTGGGCCGCACGGCCAACGCCCGGGCGATGCCAATCCGCTGCCGCTGCCCGCCGGAGAACTCGTGCGGGTAGCGGTTCAGATACCGCGGATTCAACCCGACCAGGTCCATCAGTCGCATCACTTCCAGCTTGCGATCGTTCCCATCGCACAGCTTGAAGATTTTCATCGGTTCGCCAATGATGCCGCCGACCGTCATGCGCGGATTAAGCGAAGCGAACGGATCTTGAAAGATCATCTGCACCTGTTGGCGGACCGGCCTCATGCGGGCGTCGGACAACTGATCGATCCGCTGCCCGCGGTAGCGTATCTCGCCGGAATGGACGTCGGTCAATCGGACAATCGCCCGAGCGGTGGTCGACTTGCCGCAGCCGCTTTCGCCGACGATGCCGAGCGTTTCGCCTTCGTGTACGTCGAAGCTAACGCCGTCCACCGCGCGGACGACGCCCCACTTGCCCAAAAACATTCCGCCGCGACGGAAAGGGAAATAGACCCGCAAGTCGTCGACCTCAAGCAGCGGCGGTTGTGCCTTCTTGTGGTGAGCATCGTGCGTCATTTGGAATTCTCCCTATCCGCCGGTTCCGTTGCGCGCACGAAGCAGGCGTGTCGGCCGCCGTGCGCGGCACGAAACATGGGCGGCGGTTGCTGCCGGCAGATGTCTTCTCGCAGCGGACAGCGCGGCTCGAACGCACAGCCAGGGGGCAGGTTGACCAGGTGCGGCGGCTGGCCTTCGATCGGATTGAGCGGTTCGTCCCGGCCGCGGTCCATCCGCGGGATCGAGTGCAGCAGGCCCTCGGTATAGGGATGCTGCGGGTGTGAAAAGAGCGGATCGATGTCGGCCTCCTCGATGATCCGTCCGGCGTACATCACGTGGACCCGGTGGCAGATGTTGGCGATCACGCCCATATCGTGCGTGATCATGATGATCGCCGTTCCCTCGGTCTGTTGCAGTTCCTTCATCAGTTCCAGGATTTGCGCCTGAATCGTCACGTCGAGCGCCGTGGTCGGCTCGTCGGCGATCAGGATGTCGGGCTTGCAGGCCAGCGCCATGGCGATCATCACCCGTTGCCGCATGCCGCCGGAAAACTGGTGCGGGTACTCCGTCACCCGCTGCTCCGCGTTGCCGATGCCGACCTTGCGGAGCATCTCAATGGCATGTTCCAAGGCCTGTTCGGCCGAGTGGCCCAGGTGGCGGATGGTCACCTCGGTAAGCTGCTCGGCGACGGTCAAGAACGGATTGAGCGAGGTCATCGGATCTTGAAAGATCATGGCGATCCGATTGCCGCGAACGCGGGTGAGCTTCTTGGCGTTCATCGTCAGCAGGTCTTCACCGCGATACATGGCTTGCCCGCCGGCGATGATGCCCGGCGGCGTGGGGATCAGTCCCAGCAAGGCGAGGTTGGTGACCGACTTGCCGGAGCCGCTCTCACCGACGATGCCGAGCGTCTCGCCCCGATGGAGTTGAAACGACACCCCGTCGACCGCCTTGACCAGGCCCTCGTCGGTGCCGAATTGCACCCGCAGATCGCGGACGTCGAGCAAGGGACTGTCGCGGGCGGTATCGGAGATGGCTGACGGTTGATTCATGGATCGGGAGGGGTGTGCTAGGTGTTTTTCAGGCGGGGGTCCATCGCGTCGCGGAGACCGTCGCCGAGGAAGTTCAAGGCATACAGCGTGCCGGCTAAGGCGAGGCCCGGAAAGACGACCAACCACCAGAAGGTGCGAATCGGCGTGATCGACTTCATTCCCTCGTTGGCCAGCGAACCCCAGGAAATATCGGGCGCCTCGACCCCCAGACCCAGGAACGACAAGAACGCCTCGAACAGCATCACGCTGGGAATGGTCAACGTCAGGTAGATGATCACCACGCCCAGGATATTCGGCACCAGGTGCATGAAGATGATGCGTCCGCGGCTGGCGCCGATCACCCGGGCGGCCTCCACGAATTGCTCGCTCCGCAGCGAGATGACTTGCCCCCGAACCACCCGCGACATGGTAAGCCAAAAGATCGCGCCAATTAGCAGATAGAAGATCATAATGCGGTCAACGCCGATCTGTTCCAGGTTGGCTTTCCATGTCTCGTCGGCGAGGATCGTGATAATGAAGATCACCACAAAGATGAACGGAATGGAATAGAGAATGTCGACGATGCGCATCATCACGTCGTCCAACCATCCCCCCACGTAACCGGCAATCGCGCCGTAGGTGACGCCGATAATCAGCGAGACGAGCGTGGCCACGATGCCGACGATCAACGACACCCGCGAGCCCCAAAAGAGCCTCGAGAGCATGTCGCGGCCCAAGTCGTCGGTGCCGCAGACGCTGGGTACGGTCCAATCGCCAAAGATTGCGATCCGCACGGCGATCACCCAACGAACCACCACGCCGCGCTTCTCGCCCCAATTCTGGGTGATGTAGGCGTTACGGTTGGCGTCGGTAACGCCTTCAAAATCGGGGAGCGGCCGGGGCGTCAGTTCTGGAGGCTGCAGGCGGCGAAACTCGGGATTCTGATCAAGCGGCGGTTGCAGCGGCAGCAGCGGCGTGAGCAACGACAGCAGCCCCAGCACGATCAGGAAGATCAACGACGCCATCGCGGAGCGATTGCGGCGCAGCCGTCGCCCGGCGTCGCGCCACAGCGATACGCCGTGAATCTGCTCCGCCTCGGCGAGTATCGCGCGATACTTCTCCAGCGGCGGCAGGGGGGCAGGTTGAGGGCTGGTTTGCTGCATAGTTGTTAAGCCTGTAACTGAGTTCGTTAAGCATTCAGTTACGTTACTTGTTACTGAGTTTCACGCGAGGATCGAGCAGTCCGTAGGAGAGGTCGACCAGCGTGTTCATGCCATATAGCAGCACGGTGTAGACCAGCACCATGCCCATGGCCAACGTATAGTCACGGCCGAAGGCGGCCTGGATGAAGTGGCTCCCCATGCCGGGCAGGGCGAAGATCTGTTCCAACACCAGCGAGCCGGTCAAAATGCCGGCGGTCGCCGGGCCGAGATACGAAACGACCGGCAGCAGCGCGCCCCGCAAGGCATGACGCAGGATCACCCGGCGGGGAGCAATTCCTTTGGCGTAGGCGGTGCGGATGTAGTCGCGGCCCAACACGTCGAGCATGCCGGTCCGGGTGAGTCGCGAGATGTAGGCCGCGAACGGCAGTCCCAGCCACAGCGCCGGCTGCAGCACCTGCGCAGTCGATCCCCAGCCGGCGGCCGGCAGCCAGCCGAGCCAAAACACGAACACTAGAATACCGAGGCTGGCCAGCACGAAGTTGGGCACGGCGATGCCCACCGTGGCGAAGGTGCGCACCGAA
>JBGTJT010000139.1:0-6586 GCA_041744995.1 Pirellulales bacterium
GCCCCGCTCTGTTGCCTGAAGAGTCGATTGAAAGTGCGAAATGGATTCCTGTCATGTTTGGGCAGGAGTTGAAGTAAGCTGACAGGGTGAACCAAACCAGGGCGAAATAGATGGAACACGCTATACCGTACTCAAGTTTCAAGCACAACCACGATCATTTTGATTGAGCAAACTGAGGGAAAGGAGACAACTGAGAATTCTTTTCTTTGTTCTCTCTGTTCCCTTCTGTTCAAAATCCTGGTCACCTTGCCACCCTTAAAGCCCTGGCCTGAGATGCCGTTTACCCGGCCGAGCTTTCCCGACGTCAAGAGGAACCCGTCGAAGCGCAGACTGGCCGCCACGGCGAGCGGGCTGCACGCCGCCGGTTGTAATCGCCCTTCCGCCGGGGGACTAGCTCTTGTTCTTCTTCTCTTGCTTGAGCTTTCGTTTTTCCTGGGGCGTGCGTTGAGCCTTCTTCTGTTGCTCCCGCTTGCCCTTGTCCTTGCTACCTTTGTCGCCCATCGCTGGAATCTCCTTGATCGGTGAAAACAATCGTGTCGGCGGATTCCGCTTAGAGCAGCTTGACATCCTCGGCGCAGGGGCCTTTTTGGCCGTGTGCTTCGGTGAAGGAGACGCTCTGCCCCTCGCGGAGTTCGTCGAAACTGACGCCCTGCAGGCTGGACGAATGGAAGAATAGATCCTTTGCCCCGCCGGTGTTAATGAACCCAAACCCCTTGTCCGTCAACTTTTTGATAGTGCCTTCAGCCATTTTTTCGTCCTGAGAGTGATTGCAAGAATTCCGCCGCTCGGCAACTTGAGCCGAACGCCAATGCCTACAGTCTACCCTCTGCCGGTCGATTGGGAAAGCTGGTGCGTGCCAGCGGCGTTACTGCTTCCGGCAGATGTAGTAGTTGTTCATGATGTCATGGTCGAGCGTGTGGACGGCGACACTGGAGAAACCGGCTTCGTCGAACATCTTGAGCGCCAGCTCCTCGCCCCAGCAGGTGCCCAGTCCGCAGCCATCCTGTGCCAGCGAGACGGTCATGCAGTGCATCGTCGAGATCGTATACAGGAAGGGCGCCACGGGGTGGTCGAGATTATTCTCCACGTGGCTCGACGTGCGAATGTCCTGCGCCAGCAGCAGCCCGTCGTCCTTCAGCGCCCGGTGGATGCCGGCGAGCATCGCGTGCGGGTCGATCTGGTCGTGGATCGCGTCGAACGTGAAAACGACGTCAAACCGCCGCTCGTCGTCGAGCTGCGCCGCGTCGCGGACCTCGAACTGGATGTTGGCCAGCCCGCGCCGCGCCGCCTCGGCATTGGCCCATTCGATCGTTTCGGTAGAGAAGTCGTAGCCGCGAAAGTGAGAATTGGGGAATCGCCTCGCAAGATGCATCATCGCCAAGCCCCGGCCGCAACCGACATCCACCACTTCCGCACCGCGCTCGAGCGAGTCGACCAGGCCGTCGACCAGGGGAAGGATGTGGTCGTCGAGCGCGGCGACGATCGTCTGGAACGACTCCTCGGCCATGATTTCATGAAATCGCTCGAACTTCTCGTAAGGGACGCCGCCTCCGTTGTGAAAGCAATCCAGGATGTGGTCTTCGATTTTCCCAAACATCGACATGAACTGCATCACGCCCGCAAAATTATTGGGGGTGGCTTCGCGCGTCAGCCAAGCGGCGTGCTCGGGCGGCAGGCGATAGGTGCGCTCGCTCGGATCGTAGTCAATCAAGCGGCCGGTGACGAGCGCGCCGAGCCATTCGCGCACGTAGCGCTCGTTGAGCCCCGCCTCGTCTGAAATCTCGTGCGTCGTCGCGGGGCGATTCAAACGCCTCAAGGCGTCGAGCAAGCCAGCGCGATGCCCAATACTGAGCATGAAGGTCAGCGCGGCTTCGTTGAGCATGCCGACCACTCGCTCACCGAAGGCTTCGTGACGAGTCGCGTCCCACTGGGCGGGCTGGCTGGCGTCCGCGGCGACCGCGGGGGAACTGAGCGTAGACATGACGATTTCCTTTAGGTTTTGAGGTTCTCACGATACAATAAACAGGCCGTTTTGAAGCCGTAGCGCTGTGCGCCCTGCGACGACGTGCTAAGTTTATAGCGAACTTGGGTAGAGGACAATTTACTTAGGGTCTAGTTCGGTTGACTTGAAGTCAAGTTCGCCGCGGCCGTTCCATCTCAAGCGGGGATGATTTGATGCCAACGCTGACGACGCGTGAAAAGCTCATCCAAGCGGGGCACGAGATCTTTTATCGCGAGGGATTTCTGAATGTCGGTCTCGATCGCCTGCTGAACGAAGTGGGCTGCTCCAAACAGACGTTTTACAATCACTTTGAGAGCAAAGACGATCTGATCGTCGCCGTGATCGACGAACATCACCGCTGGTGGAGCAGCGAACTGCGCGACCGGGTCCAGCGCGCTGCTGGACCTGACCCGCGCCGCCAAATTTTGGTGATGTTCGACGTGATGGAAGAAATCATCCACGACCCCGAGTATCGCGGTTGCATCTTTATCAATGCCGCGGTCGAGTTCCCTCAGCCGCATCACCCGGCCCACCAGTCGGCTCGCAAGGCGAAAGCCGATTCCGTCGCGTTGCTCGAGGATTTGTCCGAGCGCGCCGGGGCGTCGGACCCAGCGGCCTTGGCGCAGGAGATCGACATGATCATGGAAGGCGCTTTGATCACCCACCAGGTCGCCCCGGATAGCGACGTCTGTGCCGTGGCCCGTCGAGTTGCCGAAACACTGTTGGAAAAATATCTGCCTGCGGCCGTCTAACGGGATCCGCACGATTCAAGAAATTCGCCCTCCGCTTGCACTGGGGGGAAGCCGGCGTCTGCAACCGGATTCGACAGCCCTCGAGCCTGCTATTCTTTATTCTTTGCGGTGCTTGGCCCGGTAGTCGCTGGGCGTGATTTGATGTTCCCGCTGGAACACTTTGCACAGATGGATCGCATCGCGGAACCCGCAGCGGGTGGCGATGACCTTCAGCAGATCGTCGTTCTCGATCAGTTCTCGCTTCGCACGTTCCAGCCGCAATTGAATGATCGTCTGGTGGACCGACTTGCCCAGCGAACTGCGAAACAGCCGGCTCAGCGTTCGCGGCGTGGTGGCGACCTCGGCGGCGAGATGCTCCAGGCTGAGGGTCTCAGGCAGATTTTCGCCGATGTAGGCCAGCGCCTCGGTCACCAGCGGGTGGTCCACGGCGAACGCGCCACTCGACGCCCGGACCGCCAACTGCACCGGCGGCAGAAACTGCGGTTCGCTCGGCGGTGTCGCGCCGGCCATCATCTCGTCCAGCAGTTCCGCCGCCCGGTAGCCAATCCGCTCGAAGCCGAAATCGATGCTCGACAGCGAAGGCTCGGGCGTGCTGCAAATCGCCATTTCATTGCCCGAGCCGACTAGCGCCATGTCCGCCGGCAGCCGCAGATGATGCTCCTGCACAGCCTCGGCGATGTAGCGGGTCAGCAGGTCCGTAGTGGCGAACACCGCGATCGGCGGCGACAAGCCGTCGATCCAGACGCCTAATTGTTTCTGAAAGGCTTGCCAATGACGCTTGTCTTCGGGATGGAGCCGTTGCGTCCAGCACACGTCGCAAGGATACTCGTGCTCTGCGAGCACCTCGCGAAATCCGGCCAATTGATGCTGCGAAACCTTGTCGTGCTCGATGCCGAGATAGGCAAAGTTGCGATATCCCCGGGCGATCAAGTGGCGGGCGGCCATGCGGCCCGATCCGGTCGCGTCGTGCAGCACGCTCACCACGTTGGTAGCCGGCGAGTTGGCCCACACGTTGACCAGCGGCACGCCGCGGCGGCGGGCCTGCTTGGCCAGCAAAGCGGGGATGCGGCCGACGATGCCGTCCAGTTGGTCGGAGTCGCCGCGGTGATTCGCCGTCAGATCGAGGTAGGGGTCAATCGAACAATTCCAGCCGCCTCGCTGGCTGGCATAACGATGGATGCCGGCGAACACCCGCTGATGATGGGCCAACGGCCACTCCAAATCGATCACCACGGCAACACGTCGTTTATTCGGCACGGCAATCCTCCGCAGGCATGGATATGCGGCTCGTCGGTGAGGCTGGATCGTCTTCCAACCTCAAGGCTTAGTTCCAAGAGCCTCTCTGTGGGACTTATTGACCTGGTCCATTAACGGATCAGCCAAATGCCCGATCGTAGTGGCAGTTCGCGATTGCCGCATAGTGTAGAGATGGCCGCACAAAACGGCCGACGGGCCATGCAGTCCCGACGAGGCGCCCTCGGTCGTCTGCGGATCTACCAACAGTTGTGTTGGTTCATGGACCCGACTGATATTGCCGGTGATCAGCGCCACAATCGTGTCCCGCAGGCGCGCATTATCTCGATCATTCTGCACGACCAAAGCAGGACGAATCTTGCTGGCGCTGCCGTCCGAGTACGGAAAGTCCACAACAACGACATCGCCCCGCTTCATCGCTTGTAGACTTGGTAAGAGTCGAGCAGAGGATCATCGACGTCGTACTCAGCAAGCGTCTCATCGACCAGCGTCGTGACCACTTCCGCAGGGAGAGTTTCCGCCATCAGGCCCCGGAACCGCTTAAACAAGTCGGCCCGCAGGACCACGCATTCAATATCGTCGTCGCGGAACTCGACGGGTTCCCCTTGTCGAACGGCCTGTTTTTCGGATTCGGTGAGTTTCATGAATGCTAGAATCAGAAGTTAAAACGGGTGGAACAACCGCAAGATAATACTACATCAGAAGTTCTGTCTTGGCAAGCGTTTAGCAGGCAAGCGTTATTTGAGCGTTCATTCCCGACGGAGGTTTATTGGGCAGCGCCTGAATTGATATAATGGATTGCTTCGCGTCATTGCCAAACCTGGACAGCCGCTTCCAACGACGAGAATCGGCCCTGGTATCAACGACGCTATCAAGCCTGAGTTCGTGGCCCATGCTCTGGCAACGTTGCATTCGAGGGTTTTTCCTCGTTCCGACGTATACGGGACAATCCGGGCATCGCCGTCATGACGACATCGCATCTGCCTCTGGATGGTTTGTTTGCGTATGACATCGGTACGAGCCTAGCCGCACCGGCTGTCGCCCGTCAGGCTGCAACCCTGTGGCATACCCTCCGTGACTATATTGGGGCAGAGCCCCAGCCAAATTTAGTTCGTGCCGTTTTGGCCACAGCTTCCGACATTCCGGAGCCATTGCATGACCTGTTGCATCCTGAGCATGGTGATCATGGCGTCAGACAAGTTGCAGGGTACGGCTTCATCGACGATGATTTTGCATTGGACTCTGCTGACTGCCGGGTGACACTCGTCGCGCAGGATCGACTTTCTATTGATAGTTTCGCGATTTTTGAAGTTCCGGTTCCCCTGGAATTCCGGCAGGCTCCGGGAGATAAACGCATTGTCGTGTCGTTAGCGTTTGATCCGCCAGTCAGGCGTCGCCGCGCCGACTACGTTGGTGTCAGGATGGATTACTCGCTCATTCGCGGCCGGTCGGTAGAGGAGATTGTCGATGCGTACCGCGCTCTTTCGACGGAGGAACGAATCGCAGCCCGTTCCGGTGATTACGCCATTCAGGGCGCTTTTCAGGATGCCAGTCGCTGCCGCTTGCAACCGGGCCCGCAGGCACTCCGCACCAGCACACTCCAACGATCGGAGATTACCTTCAAACAAAGAACGCAGAATTACGGAGATTCGTGGTACCTAGTAGTACGGGCCAATCGCGTCTGGGCTCCTGCACCGATAACCCATCAAACGTTTGGCATTGCTATAGTTCTCGAAGCAGATGAGCCGCAGCTCTATAACCTGGTGCGCCAACGCATAGAGCTAAGACAACAGCAACGCGCTCGCGCTCGCCGTTAGTCATATTACCACCCGCTCAATCTCATCGAGCATTGGCTGGTCACTCGTCCGGTTATGCAGCTGCGTCGTTCGTGTGATCACGTGATTGGCGATCTGGGCGGCTCCATGATCGTTCCCCATCGGCCGGGCATGCCGTGATACCGGTGGCCTACATGGTGTGGTAGCCGTAGTTTGTGCACCCGGAGACCTTATCTGCTAGCCAGCGTCCGATTTCAAAGTCAACCTTTTGCGATTACTTCGACCCCGACGCGGTCGAGTCTGCGATTCAATCCAATCGCAAGACGCCAGGCCCCGGAAAGCTCCTAAAGCCAAGCCGTATCGCAGATGTCAATGACTGGCTTTCGTCTGCGCTCGGCGAGACCAGCCTCTGGAACTAGCATCTCATCCAACAGCTTGTCGCCGCCCACGACCCGCACACCGCGTTTCACGTGGGTCTCGGACGGGAATCCTTTCCGCCGCTTGCTCATTGTTTCAAAAAAGCACTCGTCATCGTGGTTGTAGTTGGACATGGCGCACCTCCTTCCGGGATTGATAAAATGTCCACGCCAGGAGTCGAACCTGGTCCTCGATCTACCTATGTTTTCCTGCAAATTGGACAGGAGGTGCAGCGACAGGGCTAGATTGTTGTCATCGAATGATTTGTTACCGCAGAATTGAAAAGTGACTTCCACTTCACTTCTCGCTGGAAAGGAGCAAATCATGCTAACGACCGAAAATAAACGAATGATCCAAGACTCTCTGCGTTGTCTGGCGGCGACTCA
>JBGTJT010000140.1:0-7678 GCA_041744995.1 Pirellulales bacterium
GGTCTACCTGCCCGACGGCGCCGCCAACTACCGAGCCGGCCCAGTGCCGACCGAGGCCGAGCCGACCTTACCGACTGCAAGCTTCGAGTCGGAACTGACGTTCGAGGTGGTGCTGGACGCCAATCGCTCTTTTGGGAATCCGGATTTTTTGGTGGAGTAGATTGTCCGTTCCGTTTCCATTTTTCTGCCACCCGTCTTTCCGCCAAGCCTTGATGGCAGAAAAATGGATGGCAGAAAGATTGGCGAAATGCGGAGGCTTCGGGTTACAATTCTGAGAAGAGGTGACGCTCTGACTATCATTTCAAGATGTGGTCCGATTTGGCGACCCAAAGCGGAATTTGACGCCGCAACGTTTTGTTAAACCCTAGGATGAGAGGTCTTCGATTGACCACAACCGCCAAGGAATTCGCCCGGCTGGGGCGCGTTTACCAACGCCTCGGTTACCCGTTGAAAAAAGCTCCGCCCGCCAGCGATTCGCAGATCGCTGCAATCGCGAATGTCACCGGGGTCGAGGTGGATGAGTCACTCAAGGAATTGTGGCGTATTTCGAACGGCTCGCGACAATACGCGTGGTTCGCCGAAGGGGAAGATGAAGACTTCACCCCGCATGCGTTTTTGTCGATCAAGGAGGTTCTGAACTTCTGGAATTTGTTTGCGCCGTATGATGAGGAACATTACGCGAAGTGGTATGACGACGAATCGTGGGGCGAACGCGATCGCCGCGTGCAGCGCCACCTGATACGGCATTGCAAGTGGCTCAGCTTCACGCAAGTCGGCGGCGCCAGCGGACGGTTGCTCTTTGATGCCGATCCTACGGATGCCGGGAAATACGGACAGATTATTGAATATGTGCATGATCCCGATGGCATCTTCTGGTCAGCCGACAGCTTTCTGGAGTTCTTTCAGCGATCGAACGACTTGCTCGAAGAGTTCAGCGACGATCCGGAGTTTCTTGCTGAATCGCTCGAACTAGCCGATCAAGATGTAGCGGTCGGCCCTGGTTTGCGATCGCCGGAGACATGCCACCCACGGACGTTCGAGTTCGACGGTTTTCGTATCACCTGGCCGGAATCGGAGCCAGGCCGAGCACGCCATTGGCAACGCAATTCAGACGCCCACTTGATCTCCGACGCGCCCTATAAGCTTTGCTTGGACAATGGGAAGCTTAGCTTTGAGGATGACGGGCTAGTTTTTGAATACGGTAGTGTCGCGACGGGCGACCATATTCGAGTGGCGGGATACAACGAAATCTATGTCAACGATGAATTGCGCAAGCCGATTGATGATGTTTGAGTACAATTTCGGCCGATTGCTCAGTGGGCATTTGCGGGTCCAGCGTTCCCATCCCGGCCCACTGCGGTGAATGAACGTCAACTGGTGTAGCCAGCGGCTTCATGTATGCTTCTCGACTCTTCCCGACGCCGCCTGCGCCTGCCGGCTACGGGTTAAACGATTCGCTCGGGACAATGAATCCAAGCTACTGGTACTCGACCTTCAACAACCCCGCCTTGGCCAGCAGATCGCAACGGGCTTTGGCGGCGCGGAGGGCTTGTTCGGCGTAAAGGCATTTGTGGCGATCGTCTTCGGCGTTGTACAAGTTGCGTCGGGCGGTGCGTTCCAGGTCGGCGAAGGTCTCGGCCAGTTCCATCACGTGCGTGACCGGTTGCGACGCGCAAAACCGCTCGGCCGTCTCGTCATCCACTGCCCGCAGCCAGCGAAAGATGGTCCGGCGGGTCTTGCCCAAATGGGCGGCGATCTCCGCGATCTTCGCACCCCGCTGCCGCAACTCGTAGGCCGCGTACATCTCTTCCGGGAGATCGCCGTTGGCCGTCAGCGGGTTCGCCGACTCGCTCGGCACAGGTGCGACGTTTGCCACTGCCGCCTGCGATGGCGGCGGGTCCACCTGCGACAATGCGGAACTTGTCGCCGCGACCGATGCTTCGGGTTGCGCCGCCGACGCCGCGGCCTGCGGAGCGGAAACTTGCCGCGGTTTCGTGTTGGCGGCCTGGCGGGTACGACGACGGAGTTTGGCACGTTTTGATCGGCTCATGAGGTGATCCTTTCTATCGATTCCAGTGTCAGTGTGAAATGAACGGAACAGTCGCGACGTCCAGCCATGTCACCCCGCGCCCCCCTTCAAAATGTGACACGCCGGCCGTGCTCAGTGGATTCGTGACGGTATAGCGTTTTATCGCTGCTCGCCCCACAACCCTGGGGCCCCCGGTTGAGTCGAAAGGTGACATAAGTGACATGAGGGTGACACGGTAAGTGGCTGGAGTGTGACACGTGTGTTTTTGACTGGACGGCCGCCTGACGACTTGCTATATTGTATACTAATGTTCACTAATCCGTCAAGCCCCCGCGGCGGAGCCACAAGGCCGGCGCCGCACATCATTTTTCTGCCAGCCATCTTTCTGCCAGACAGGAAAGGCAGGAAAATGGATGGCTGAAAAATCGTCTAACAGGAGAAACCATCCGATGAGTCAGATCATGGTCGACGTCGAGGCCGACGGCCCGATCCCCGGCGACTATTCGATGGTCTGCTTCGGCGCCGTCATTGTCGAGCCGTCGCTCTCCAAAACCTTCTACGGGCGGCTGCGGCCGATTTCGGAGCAGTGGATCCCCGAGGCGCTGGCCGTCAGCGGGTTTTCGCGCGAGGAGACGCTGGCCTTTGACGAGCCGGCCGAGGTGATGCGGCAGTTCGCCGAGTGGATCGCGGCGAACAGCGTCGGCCGGCCGATGTTCATCTCCGACAACAACGGCTTCGACTGGCAGTTCATCAATTGGTACTTTCACCACTTCACCGGCGACAACCCGTTCGGCCACAGTTCGGCCAACCTCGGCTCGCTCTACAAAGGCCTGGTGCGGGACATGTTCAAGAACTTCAAACACCTCCGCAAAACCAAGCACACACACCACCCGGTCGACGACGCACGGGGGAATGCGGAGGCGTTGTTGCAGATGAAGGCGGACGGGTTGAAGATCAGCTTGGAGTGAATAGTGGCTGCGGCGTCTCGCCGCAGCGTGCTGGTCGCCAGGCGGCGGGGACTTTTCTTGATTGCGGGCGGCGGGGCCAACCTCTAAAATCCGGGTTAGGTTTCGGCCGCACAATGCAGAACCCTAGGAGGGCCTGGCAGTTGGCATACTGAAGGTGTCCTTCAGTATGCAGTGCTTACTGAGATTTTTTCGATCGAGCAACAAGTTCTTCGTGACAGGATGTATAGATGGACATTGTCTACATCGAAACCACTGTCGTCGGAAACATCGCTGGTCGAATGCATCCCAATCCGGACGTTGCATCGCGACAGCGCATTACCCGCGACTGGTGGACGACGGCGACTGTACGTTATCGCCTCGTCACGTCGAAACTCACGCTTGACGAGTGTGGCGAAGGTGATCCGTCAGCCGCATCAGAAAGACTCGAAATACTCGAGGGCGTTCCGATACTGGACGCTTCCGACGAAGCTGAAACGCTTGCCGAACTGCTAATGGACCGCAAGGCAGTGCCTGCAACGGAACCTCGCGACGCCTTGCACATAGCAACTGCAGCCACAAACGGTGTACAATTCATAGCGACTTGGAACTTCAAACACATTCTCAATCCACACTTGCAAGCTCAAATTGCCGGAACCTGTCGAGAGGCCGGATTCATTCCACCTGTCATCTGTACTCCAGAGCAACTCAAGGCGACCGAAGATGATTCCTGATCCAAACGATGAAATTCTCTCAATCAAGCGGCGACTCGCGGCAAAGTTCGATAATGACGTACATCGCATTGCTGCGGATATCCGCAAACGTCAAGATGAAAGCGGGCATGAAGTCATCTCGCTTCCGCCGCGTCGCTGCATGCCAACCACGACCAACAATGTCGTGAACCGGAGCAGCGAATCAGACGGAAACTGAATTGAGAATCTTGCCCCGCCGCCCGATGACGGCTGACGTTGGACAACCATCGGAAATCGGATTCACATGTTCAAAACGATTTGGCGGCAACTCGCGACAGGAATCAAACCAGTTCCTGGTACTTGGCGTCAGGTGGACGCCGCAACGGCTCACGATTCGGTACTCGGCACTTGCCGGCTCGACCCTCACGATGCCGGGAGATTCTCAGCGACTATGGCGCCTTTTGGGGAGGTTCGCGTATCCATTCGGCCCGGCGACGATGAGGCCGCCGCTTACACTTACGCACGCAGCGTCTTGGTGAATCTGCCGCGCATGGACGCTAAATATCGTCGCTTCGCTGCGGCAGACGTATACGAGTTTTACGAAGCGTTGAGTCCCGATCACAAGCTCTCCCAGCGCGAACTGGCCGATGCGTTGAAGCTGTCTTGGATACAGTTACTCGACCCCTGCTCCAACGGAGGCACGATTTGGTATTCGGCGGGCGGACAACTCGGCGGAGCAAACGTCGGGGTTCGCCTTGACGCCAATCGCCGTTATGCTGGTGCCGGTTGTGGATGAGCAGGTCCGATGCAGATTGCCGGACTAGGTCGCAACCGCCGGTCGGCGATTCCGACAGACAAAATGGGCGACCGTTTTGTTGCCAAGCCCCAAGCGGCGCGATACAATCCGGCCAAGCGGGTTGCCGCCGTTAAGCTGGTAGCGATGAAGAACGTATGAAATGAAACCGACTGTCTACCTGGAAACGTCAATCATCGGATACCTGGCTATGCGGGTCAGCGGCATGCTTCGCGTCGCAGCGAACCAGCAGACGACTCGTGATTGGTGGGACAATCGTCGCCACAGTTTCGAGGTGTTCGTCTCGCGGTTTGTGGTCGATGAATTCTCAGATGGCGATCCCACTGCTGTGCAAGAACGTCTGGTTTTCTTGGAAGGGATTCCGGTATTAGAAATTTCGGACGACGTCGATCCGTTGGCGACTTCCCTACTTGCTGGTGTGCCGTTGCCTCCGAAGGCATCGATTGATGCACTGCACATTTCCGTTGCTGCGGTCAACGGTATAGAATACCTGTTGACATGGAACTGCAAACACATCGCAAACCCTTCGACCCGGCCGCAGATTGAACGAGTTTGCCGTGAAATGGGATTTGAACCGCCTGTGATTTGCACGCCACAGGAACTACTGGAGATTGACGATGAAATCTGACCCCATTGTTGCCGAGATTCGCAATCTGCGGGAACGACGGGCCGCTCGTTTCAGTTTCGACATCCGATCGATTGTAAAGGATGCTCAGCAGCGCGACGCAACCGATGATCGTCCCGTCATTCGGCGTCCGCCACGTCGTCCGCTCACGACCACCGAGGGCGGCGCTAAGATCATCACTAAAGGATGAGTGGGGTGTTGGGGTCCGAGCGGAAGTCGTCAAAGTGTGAACTGGTGGTAGACTATCTGTTGCGAAGTCGACGGAACCCCGTCACTAGCGAGTGAAGCATTGCGACAATCTGGGACGGATCGGCACCGCAGCGCTGGCAGCTAGTCCGCTGCCCGAAATGTGCAAGGGCGAGGCAACGTCTGTGCTACCCGCCGCAACCAACTCCTAAAATCCGGGTTAGGATTCGCCAGCAAAATGCAGCAGCTTGGCGTGCCTGACAGCCGGCACACTGAAGGTTTCCTTCGGTATGCAGTGCTTACTGAAGAAGTTTCGATCTAATAGCCCTTATGGCAACCGAACGCGACATGATTGCAGCATGGCAATGGGCCGCCGCCGACCTCGGCGTTCAGGTCAGTTCGCCCTTTGCCGTGGGCGATGAAGAATACCCTGTGTATGTTCCACTTTTCGGCAGGCCCGCCGGCGCATTGCCGATTTGGATTGGGGATGAGCGCCCTCGGCTAGGAGCTGAGGCGAAGGGATTCTTCATCTCATTGCTGAACCCGGAGGTTTATTGCAAGCTTGACCGTACCCTGTTCGTGGAAACGCTGGTTGATTGGGGCTGGTTTGGAGCGCCGGGTGAAGCACCGGAATGGTATAAAGAGGAAGTGGCGAAGTTGACGGGCTAACCAATGGCTGAAACTGACCGGGACCGCCATCCTGGTTTTTCGAGCTTCAACGTTCATGCAGGCGGTCCCGGCAGTTTATCCTTATCGTTCGCCGCCTATGGTGATGTGATGAAGCGGTAGGGTGGCGCTGTTCCGCCCTCGTACTGGGAGGATGCCATGGCGCAAGTTTTTGATATGATTCGGCAACTCGTCGCCGAGGAAAAGTACATCGTCGGTGAGCATGCTTCCGAGCGGCTAGAGGAGCGTGGTATCATGGAATGGCAGGCAGTCGCCGGACTGGAGGATGGCGATTTGATCGCCGAGCGGCCAGATGCGACGCCCAACCCGGCCGTGGAAGTGCGCGAGTCGTTGCCGGACGGCACCGAGTTCAAGGCGGTTTGGTCCCACCTGCGTCAGAGTGGTGTCGCCAAACTGGTAACGATTCACTTTTTCGACAGAGATTAGCCATGCGTATTCCTGGAAAGCGGATCAAGCGGACACGCCTCATTCAGACTGAGAAGTATGTGGTTGCGGTAGAGGTCGAGATGGTCGTCCCCCAGGATGATCCGAGCGAGCCGTGCTACGAATCGGAGACCGTTCAGCTCTTACGGGAGATCAAGGAGCACGCCGAGCGGGGAGACGTGTCCTGGCTAACGCAGAAAGGCAAAGTCTACGCCGCCGTGGAAGCTGCGTGAGGGACAACGGTTGCCGCTAGCAAGACTTCCACGCGATTTCACCATGGGTTCAGGAGTACTTCGATGGGTATGATCAAAGAGTTCAAGGAGTTCGCTCTGCGCGGCAATGTGGTCGACATGGCGGTCGGCATTATTATTGGGGCCGCTTTCGGGAAGATCGTCACCTCGCTGGTCAACGACGTCATCATGCCGCCGGTGGGCATGCTGTTGGGGAACGTCGATTTCTCGCAACTGGTCGTCACGCTCCGCGAGAAAACCGCCGAGGCCGACGCCGTCACCCTCAACTATGGGGCGTTCATCAGCACCGTGCTGGACTTTGCGATCGTGGCGTTGTGCATTTTTCTGGTCATCAAGGGCATGAACCGCATGCAGCGCAAGCAGGAAGACCCGGTCCAAAATCCGACCACCAAAGAATGCCCCCGGTGCTGCACGTCGATCCCGATCAAGGCCGTCCGTTGCCCGAACTGCACGGCGGATTTGTAGTGGCCCAGTATTTTCGCTCAAGACCGACTACTGCGTTGGCCGATGAGAGAAGGTGGCGAATTCGCTTTGCCCGGCGGCTTGCAGCGAATCGTCGGTGTTGACTCTCTCGGCGGGGCTGTCGATGGCGACCGAAAAACGTATCGCTCTGATTGCCGTGATTCTGGCGGCCGGGCTGATCGGCGCCTTCGTCTTTCCGCTGCCTACACCGACAACGCCGGCGGATAAGCCGGCCGAGTCGACGGTCCATTTTCGCCAGCCGGAAGAACCCCCCACCGCCCGCTCGACGCTGCTCACGCCGGTCGAGAGCTTGCACCAACCGACCGCCCCCACGGCAAGCACGCACGGCAGTTTGGAAACGATCCCGCCTTCGGACGCGCGCTATGCAACCGCCCCAAACCAGACAGGGGGGCCGCCGTCGTTTCAACCACGATTGCGTCCGGAACTGCCGCGGCTGACCGATGAGCCGTTGTTTGGCGAGTTCATGGAGCCGCCGGGCAACGTGCTGCCGCCGGGAACACTGCCCCAGGGCAAGTGGCCGTGGCCCGATGCGCAGCAGGCCGCA
>JBGTJT010000141.1:0-5330 GCA_041744995.1 Pirellulales bacterium
CTCCTCCGCGGATGCACTCGCTCGCGCTTCGTGCTGGTATTGACGTGCTGGTATTGATGCACTTGCTCTCCGCGGCGTCAACAACCCTATAGGTTCTCGAACGCCCAACGATTAAACTCTTGTGACAGCAAGCTATCGCCCGCGCGTTGGCCTGCCGGCGGCACTTCCCTACACTTGATGGACCGAATCGCCACTGGCGATGGAACGGATGATACACGTTTCCGACGACAAGCTGGATGATGCGGCGCGATTGGCCGAGCTTGATGCGAACGAGCCGGGCCATGGCGTGGCCTCGGCGACGTATGCTTCGCTGTTGATTACCCAGATGCTCGGCGCGATCAACGACAACGTCTTCCGCTGGCTGGCCGTCGGCATTGGCAAGGATTTCGTAAAGAGGTCCGAACTTCCGTTCGTCTCCGACGCGCTGGTGCTGTCGGTCGGGCTTGGTTGTTTTGTGCTCCCCTACTTGCTGTTCGCGGCGCCGGCGGGGTATCTGGCCGACCGCTTCAGCAAGCGCACGGTGATTATCTCCTGCAAGGCCGCCGAGATCGCCATCATGCTGCTAGGCATTTTGGCCATCTGGATTGGCAATCTCTACTTGCTATTTGCGATTGTGGCGATGATGGGCACCCAGAGCGCGCTGTTTGGCCCGGCCAAACTGGGGTCGATACCAGAGATGCTCAAGTCGCAAAGCATTTCGCTGGCCAACGGCATCCTGGGGCTGACCACGGTAATTGCCACCGTTGTCGGCGCCATCGGCGGCAACATGCTGCATTACTATACCCAGCCGGCGGGCGAGAACCACCTGTGGGTGGCGTTGGTGGTGCTGGTAGGCGTGGCGGCGTTGGGCTTGCTAAGCAGCTTCGGCATCATGCGGCTGCCGGCGGCGAATCCCAACATGAAGTTTCCCTACAACGCCCCCGTGCAGACCTGGCGCGACATGATGATCATGTGCCGCGACCGCGCCATGCTGCGAGTGGCTTTGGGCATCGCCTTCTTCTGGACGCTCGGGTCGCTCTGCCAATTGAATATCGACCAGTTCGCCCTGGAAGGGATGCACGAGTTGCAGCCCTACTTCAATCAGACTTACATCATTCCGCTGATGGTCTCGTTGATCGTCGGCGTCGGCTTGGGAAGCGTGCTGGCCGGCGTCTGGTCGGGTGGTCACGTGGAACTCGGCATCCTGCCGCTGGGGGCGTTCGGCATCGCGCTGAGTTCCATCATGCTGTTCACCCTCGATGAATCGTTGGTAGCCGAACGGCTTGTCGTGACAGGTACACAAGTAACGGAAGAGTTGCACGGAACCGACGAGCGATTGTGGGCCTGCTTTTGGTTGGCCATGCTGGGTATCAGCGCCGGGCTGTTCGACGTCCCGCTGGCCGCCTACATGCAACATCGCAGTCCACGGGAGCATCGCGGCGCGATCCTGGCGGCAAGCAACTTCCTGACGTTCGCCGGCATCCTGGCCTCGGCGGTCGTTTACTATCTATTGCGGGTGCCGATTGAGGACGCCGCCGGCGTCAAGGAACCGCTGTTCACCGCACGGCAGATATTTCTGCTCGCCGGCCTGGCCACGGTGCCGGTGTTTATCTATATCATCTGGTTGATTCCGCAATCTTCGATTCGCTTTGTCGCCTGGCTGCTTAGTCATACCGCCTGGCGGGTCCGCGTCCACGGGCAAGAGAACCTACCCAAGAGCGGCGGCGCACTGTTGGTCGCCAACCATGTCTCCTGGCTGGACGGCCTGTTTCTGCTGATGGGTTCCTCGCGGCTGATGCGGCTGATCGTCGCCGAGCCGTATATGAATAAATGGTGGGTCCGCTGGGTCGCGCGGACCATGAAGGTGATTACGATCGGCGAGGGGCCTAAGTCGATTAAGGCGGCGATCGAAACCGCCCGCGAGGCGCTCATCAACGGCGAACTGGTCTGCATCTTCGCGGAAGGGAAGATAACCCGTTTCGGCGGGCTGCAACCGTTCAAGCCGGGGATGTTGTCGATCGTCGAAGGTACCGGCGCGCCGGTCGTGCCCGTGTATTTGGACGAGTTGTGGCGGAGCACGTTCAGCTATCGCGGCAGTTGCTCTGTTTGTCTGGCGCCGGCCGCCTGGCCGTACCCTGTTTCGATTTACTTCGGTGAACCGATTCAGCATCCCGACGATATTCAACAAGTGCGCCGCGGCGTGGAAACGCTCGGCGTGGAAGCGATCGAACAACGAAAGGGAAAGCACATGAACTTGCGCAGAGCCTTCTTGCAAGCCTGCCGCACGGCGGGCAAACGGTCCAAGATCGCCGACAGCACGGGCGTCGATCTAACCGGTCGCGATCTGCTGATCCGCACGCTCATCTTTCGCCGCCTATTGCTGCGAAACGTGCTCGGCACGAAAGAACAGGAAAAGTACGTGGGACTGCTGCTGCCGCCGACGGTCGCCGGCGCGGTGGCCAACGCCGCGCTGCCGTTGTGCGACCGGATTCCGGTCAACTTGAATTACACCGTCTCTTCCGACGTTCTGAACAATTGCATCCGGCAGTGCGGCATCAAGCACGTGCTCACCAGCCGCAAGTTCATCGAGAAGGTGACGCTCGACGTCGACGCCGAAGTCGTCTACCTGGAAGATTTCAAGGAGCAAGTCACCACCGCCGACAAACTCGCGGCGGCGTTTGCGGCCTATTGTTTGCCGGTTGGCATGTTGGCCTGGAAGCTCGGCATCTCCAAAGTCGATCCGGAAGATACTTTGACCGTAATCTTCACCTCCGGCAGCACGGGCGACCCCAAAGGCGTCGTCCTTTCCTACACCAATGTCGGATCGAACGCCGAAGCGGTCGACAAGATCGTGCATCTCAAAAGCGACGACGTGGTGATCGGCATTCTGCCGTTCTTCCATTCGTTCGGCTTTACGGTCACGCTCTGGACGGTGCTGTCGTTGGATATCAAGGGCGTTTACCATCCCAACCCGCTCGATGCCAAGGGAGTCGGCAGTTTGGCGCGCCGGCACGGCGCGACGATCCTGCTCTCGACGCCGACATTCCTGCGAGCCTTCTTGCGGCGCTGCGAGAAGGAAGATTTCGCTAAATTGGATACCGTCGTCACCGGTGCCGAGAAACTGCCCTCGGAATTGGCCGACGCCTTCGAGGCCAAGTTCGGCGTCCGCCCGGTCGAGGGTTACGGCACGACGGAGCTGTCTCCGTTTGTATCGACCAACATTCCGCCATCTCGATCCGCCGGTCAGCCGTACGAAGAAATCAAGGAAGGGTCGGTTGGTCGGCCCATACCCGGCGTGATGGCCAAGGTCGTCAATCCGGATACGTTCTGCGAATGCGCCGAGGATGAGCCTGGCATGTTAATGATCAAAGGCCCCAACGTCATGAAGGGCTATTTGAATAAGCCCGACAAGACGGCCGAGGTAATCAAGGACGGGTGGTACGTTACCGGCGACATTGCCAAGATCGACAACCGCGGGTTCATCGAAATCACCGGCCGCCAAAGCCGCTTCTCTAAGATCGGTGGCGAGATGGTGCCGCATGTGCTGGTGGAGGAAGCGATCAATAAGATCATCAGTGATCCCAACGAAGAACATCCCGACAACTACGCGGTGGTGACCAGCCTGCCTTGCGAGCGGAAGGGGGAGAAACTGATCGTGCTGTATACCGATCTGGGCGTTACTCCGCACGACGTCTGCCGCCGGCTTCAGGAAGCGAAGCTGCCCAACATCTTCGTGCCGAATCCGGACAACTTCTTCCAGGTCGAGACCATTCCAGTCCTGGGCACCGGCAAACTCGATCTACGCGGCGTGCAGGAACTGGCGAAAGAAGTTGTCGGACGTCCCGAGTCGACGTAGAGCCGATGATCGAGGACGTGGTCGTTTCGGGCCAGCTACTACGGCGCATCCTGACCGCGGGTGACTTGGATCAGGCCGCGGCCCGTCGCCGCCGCCACGCGCCGGACCGCCCGTTGTTCGACATCGAAGCTGTGTTCCACGAACTTCGCTCGGGTGGCGTCGTCGAGATTATCCAGTTTGGCGGCCATTTGGCTTAGGCCCTCGGCATTCGATTCGGCGGTACGCGACAGCTTGCTAATGAAGTAGGCCGTCTCGCTGAAGTTGCTGTCGGCCGTCTTGCCGAACACGTTCTGGAAAGTGCGTGCCAGCAGTTCCAGACCGACGTTGTCGACTTCCATGAAGGCGTCCAGCCGATTCGTGACGTAGTAGCGACCGTCGGGCTGCTTGATATAGCCGGTTTGCAGCACCAGCAGGCAGCGGGCGCGGATCGGCCGCGCGGTCAGCGGTCCGGAATACGAGCCTTCGGTCAGAATCAAATGGGTTTCGTGGTCGCCGTAGAGGAACTCCACCACGCCGCTCGTGCCGACTCCGTCCGAGGCACTGAAGGCCACGTCGCTGGTTCGCTTGAGGGTAATTTCCGTCACACCCATCAATTGCCAGATGTCGACGATCACCTCCGGATGCCGGACCAGAAACAAGTACATGTTCGGATCGCAATCGATCACCTGCGCCGGCAGGCGGCGATAGATGCTGGTGTTCCCCACAATCGCATCGACTTTCTGCCGGGCGGCGTGGTCGAGCTTGTCGTAGGGAATGGCTTGCGTTGCCTGCTGCCGAGCGGCACGACTGGTGGAAGGTTTGGTTGGATCCTCCGCCCGCACGGTACTGGCCGCCGCAAGTGCTAGCAACAGCAACATGAGACGCCCCATGGCCGTTCCGGAAACGCTTGCGGGCGCCGTACGGCAATTGATGAATTTCGCGGAGGGCATGCGCGGGTTCCTAGCGAATGAAGTTGACCGTGGCTGTAAGCGCCCATGTCGCCTGGCAAGCTCGTCCCACGACAAGCTGTGTCTGCTGGGCAATATCGATGCCACAGACCGCCCTGCTAGCGCTTCCAAGTCAAAGTTTGCGGTCTGGGCGGTCCTTACCAGTTTTTCGGCTATATCCGCCGGCGAACTGAGTCAAACTTGCCGCCCAGCGCAGGTCGTTGTCCAGCTTGAGGTTGCCGCGGCGGTCGCGTCGACCGGCGGCGGGCGAGCCGGTAGGCTGGGTATTCTGCGGCCCGCTTTGCGCATTCAGCATCGCCGCGGCCAACACTGGACTTCCCTTGGAACGGATTTTGAAAGAAACTACCCGCCACTTGAAAGGAAGGGAGTTGGCGGGCTCCCAGCGGCCGCGACTGCCGAGGATCCTTGGCGAACTGTGGAAACTTCCGCTGCTCCGCTAGCTTGATGCATCTGTCCGGGAGTTTGTTGATGACGCGTCTCGGTTCGACGCTACGCTACGACCAGCACCATCCGCCGGCCTCGGCGCGACGGGGCGGCGGTTCGCCGAA
>JBGTJT010000142.1:0-4561 GCA_041744995.1 Pirellulales bacterium
TCGGCCGTGCTGCCGCGGTTTGTGGTCGGGGCTCCCAGCCCCGACAACCGTGGCGGAACCTGCCAGGTTCCGACGAATATCCTAATTCGCCGGGGCTAGAAGCCCCGGCCACGAGCCAGCCACAAACCCATGAAAAAACACCTCACCCCGTTCCGTGTTGTTGCCGGCTTGCTCGTGCTGTTGGTGTTCACCTTCGGCGGCATCGTTGCCGCGGGTTGGTTGTTGCCGCCGCCGGCGATTGTGGTCTCCGAGGAGACCACCTACATCACCGAACCGCTGCGGGCGGACGGCCTGGTCGACTACCGCGAGGCATACCGCCGGATGTACTTCGCCGATTTGACGCGCGAGAACAATGCGATCTTTGACTATGCGCAGATCGTGAATCCGGAAGACGCCTGGCAAGACGATACGCGAGCCGAGTTCAAGGAGGTTCTCGGGCTCACAAAAACAAGATCGACACCCCTGGTAAGTCTGAGGGACTTCGCGGAACTTCATTCCGATCTGTTCAAGCAGACACTAGAGATTCAAGGAGTGGCCGTCACGGACGTCCCTGACGAGGAACTACGGTGGCAATTCAGCGAACAACTATGGGATTGGGAATACAATTTGGAGCGGCGGCCTTGGCGAGGAGATGATTTTCCTTTGGCACTCCATTGCATCCAAGCCAACAAGGAGTCGCTGCAAATCGTTGAACACGCCTCTCGCAAGCCGGAATGGTTCATGCCGAGCGTGGCCGGTGAAGACTTGCTCACGGCCGACTTGTGGTTATTATCGGTACTTCGCGAAACAACGCGGATGCTTTCTAAAAGGGCCATGCTAAAGATCGCAGAGGGAGAGTGGCAACCAGCGTGGGACGACCTGATGACCATCGATCGCATAGCAATGCAGAGCGCCCGTCACCCCGTATTAATAGATTGGCTGACAGGACTTGCTCACCGGCGAACCGTTCAGTCTTGCGTGACGATGTTTGCCCATGAGACACCACTCTCCAGAGAACAGCTTGAGGAATTGAAACGCGGCTTTGAAGCATTGCCGGAGTTTCCAGACTATCGCAATTGCCTGGGCGACATTGAGCGATTCTATATGCTTGATATGATCCAGCAACGGCCGGATGATCCGACGCTGCTCAACATGATGTTTGGCGAGGACGCTAGAACCGACGCGATTGATTGGAACGTGATCATGCGCTGCTACAACGAGGATTTTGAAACGTGGCAAAATGCCTTGCGCAATCCAACGCCTGAACAGCGAGACCAAGCGTGCGCGCAATGGCAGCAACACATCGAAGATCGCTTGGAACAGTTTGATACCAAGTCGGGCCGGATTCAGTGGTATCTGAGTCGCGGCGCGCGTTCCTACAAAATGGCCTACGCTCTGGTGCTCGACGGGGATGGTCTATACAACATCTATCCCGAGGTGCAGGCGCGAAACGACACGCTACACCAATTCACCCGCCTCGCCATCACTCTTGCCCAATACCGAGCCGCACACGGCGAGTATCCTGAATCGCTCGAAGCCCTGGTGCCGGAGTTCCTCGCCGAGCTGCCGGCCGACCCCTTCGCCGCCGACGGCCGCTTTGGCTACGAGCGGTGCGACGACGGCGGATATCGTCTCTACAGCTCCGGCCTCAACGGCGTGGACGACGGCGGCAGTTCGCCCGATTACCATGAGGACTATTCCGAGATCGGCGACGACATTGTACTGCGGGTGCCGGTGCAGGAAGTGCCTGACGACGAACTGTAGCGGAATTCACCAGAATTCCGAAGCGGTGGGTTGCTCGTTGGCTTCATGGCAGTCCGTATTCCGGGTTCGCGGAAGTCTACGCGACTTCCGCTACGGCTTCTCCGGTTGACTCGCGACGCCCGGCAGAGGACATTTAGGGGTCAGGGATCAGGCGTCAGGGTTCAGGAATGAACGCACGACTGCTGACCCCTGAAACCTGAAACCTGACCCCTGAAACCTGAAACCTCGCAATGCCTAAACGCGCACTCATCACCGGCATCACCGGCCAAGACGGCACCTATCTGGCCGAGCATCTGCTCGAGCAGGGTTACGAGGTGCATGGCATGGTCCGGCGGACCAGCGGCGACAAGATGGAACGGCTCGACTATCTCCGCGATCGGCTCACGCTGCATGCGGGCGACTTGCTCGATCAGCTTTCGATCGTCCGCCTGATGGAACTGGCCCAGCCCGACGAAGTGTACAACCTGGCGGCGCAAAGTTTCGTGCCGGCCAGTTGGGAGCAGCCGCTGCTGACCGGCGAGTTCACCGGCCTGGGCGTCACTCGGGTGTTGGAGGCGATCCGCACGCTCGACCCCAACATTCGCTTCGTGCAGGCCAGCAGCAGCGAGATGTTCGGCAAGGTTCGCGAGGAGCCGCAGAACGAACAAACCCCTTTCTGGCCCCGCAGCCCCTACGGCGTGGCCAAGGTGTACGGGCATCACATCACGGTCAACTATCGCGAGAGCTACGATATCTTCGCTTGCAGCGCGATCATGTTCAATCACGAGTCGCCGCTGCGGGGCAAGGACTTTGTCACCCGCAAGGTGACCGACGCCGCGGCCCGGATCAAGCTCGGCGTGCAGCAGAAACTCAAACTCGGCAACATGGACGCCCAACGCGACTGGGGCTTCGCGGGCGACTACGTGCGGGCGATGTGGATGATGCTGCAGCACGACACGCCCGACGACTACGTAATCGCCACCGGCGTGAAGCACTCGATCCATGAACTGGTCGAGATCGCCTTCGGCCACGTGGGGCTTGACTGGCACGATCACGTCGAGACCGACCCGACGCTGTTGCGCCCCGCCGACGTCAACACCTTGTGCGGCGACGCCAGCAAGGCGCACCGCGTGCTCGGGTGGAAACCGACCGTGTCGTTTCAGCAGCTAATTGAAATGATGGTCGAGGCGGATCTGGGACGGGTGAAGAAGGAATTGCAGGAATGAACCGGCGGGTAAATTCCAAATCCTAAGTTCTAAATCCTAATTTCCAAATCCTAAATCCTAAACAAATTCGAATGACCAAATGCAGGAAATTCGAAACGTATGGAGGCTGAATGTTTTGGTCATTTGGATTTTGAAATTCGAACATTGTTTAGGATTTAGGATTTAGGATTTGAAATTTCGACCTTAGGCTTCTTCCCACCACACGGATACCACCGCAATGAAACTCTCCGTCGTCGGCACCGGCTATGTCGGGCTGGTCACTGGGACTTGCTTTGCCGATAGCGGCAACCAGGTCACTTGCGTCGATATCAACGAGGCCAAGATCGCGCAGCTCCGCCGGGGCGAGATTCCGATCTACGAGCCGGGCCTGGCCGAGCTGGTCGAGCGGAACGTGCAGGCCGGGCGGTTGCAGTTTACGACCGACCTGAAGGCGTCGCTCGACGGCGTGGACCTGGTGTTCTTGGCCGTCGGTACGCCCGGCGCGGCAGACGGCTCGGCCGATCTGTCGGCGCTGTGGAAAGTGGCCGATGCATTGGCGCCGCACCTGCCGACTGAGGCGATCGTGATCGTCAAGAGCACCGTGCCGGTGGGGACCAACGAGAAGCTGTATCAACGGCTCAAGGAGGCGACCGGCCGGGCGTGCCATGTGGCCAGCAATCCGGAGTTCCTCAAGGAAGGGGCTGCGCTCGACGACTTCACCAAGCCCGACCGCGTGGTGGTTGGAGTGCGCAGCGAGTACGCCGCCAATCAGCTCAAGAAGCTTTACGCGCCGTTTCTGCGGACCGAGCATCCGTTTTTGGTGATGTCGCCCGCGAGCGCGGAGATGACCAAGTACGTGGCCAACGCGCTGCTGTCGACGAAGATCAGCTTCATCAACGAGATGGCCGCCCTCTGTGCGGCCACCCGGGCCGACATTGACGACGTGCGGCGCGGCATCGGGCACGACCAGCGGATCGGCTTCGCCTTTCTGTTTCCCGGCGTCGGTTACGGCGGCAGTTGCTTTCCCAAGGACGTGCGGGCGCTGGCCCAGTTGGCCGCCGCGCACGACGTCGATCCGCGGTTGCTGCTGGCGGTCGACGCGATCAACGAAGCGCAAAAGCAGGTCATGCCGTCGCTGGTCCGCAAGCACTTCCAAGAAGATCTCTCCGGCCGCACCATGGCCGTGTGGGGACTGTCGTTCAAGCCCAAGACCGACGATATCCGCGAGGCCCCGGCGCTGGTGCTGATCGACGACCTGCTGGCCGCCGGCGCCAAGCTGCAAGTTCACGATCCCGAAGCGATGGAAAACGTGCGGGCGATCTACGGCGAAAAGCTCAGCTACGCCGACGTGCCGATGGACGCTCTCGCGGGCGCCGACGCACTGGCGATCATGACCGAATGGGGCGACTACCGCCGGCCCAACTTCGCCGAAATGAAGCAGCGAATGCAGTCGCCCGTGGTGTTCGACGGCCGCAACATCTACGCTCTCGACGAAATGCGCTCGCTCGGCTTCACCTACTACTCAATCGGCCGCGAAAAAGTCACGTAGCACGGGAACAGCCTCCCTCGTGGCGGACGCTGCCAGCGTCCGCCGTGATAAATGCTACCAGCATCCGCAGCCCCAAAGTTCGCTT
>JBGTJT010000143.1:0-8092 GCA_041744995.1 Pirellulales bacterium
AGCAGCGGTGATGACACAAGATTCCATCGACGCCTGGTGGGCGGCGTTCGCAGCCAAAGCGGATAATCTTGACGCACTATTCACTCGTAAGGCAAAGTGGGACCTGCCCCGCTGGATGCATGAGCATCTGGGAGCCGTTCATCCCAAACTTTTTTGGGAGTTCGGCCGTGCAGTTCATGAGTCGGGGCATCGCCTGGTCATCACGCCCGAGTCGCGGCACTACCTGCGGCCGCTGGTGAATGAGATTCTTCGACGCGCGCCGGACATCGACGGCTGGGAGTTTTACCCCTATCGTCTGGCAGAGGATCTGGAGGCGACGAAGTTGACGGTGGTAGGCCGCACCGGCGGCGACATCACCGACACGCGGTTCCAGGCCGAGATTGGCGCGTTCCATCGCATCGACCTGCTGTTCGTCTCGCCGCGATACTCCCCGGAAGACCAGCAATCGCTTAACGATGTGTTTGTCGCCACAGAGATGCTCCTTGGCGAGCAACGGTTGGATAAATGGATTGGCGCAATCGAAGTGGCCCGGTACTTGCCGGCCGAACATGTTCACGCGCAGCCCATTGAAAAACTCAAGGCAGGAGTTGATTTTCTGGTATCGGAAATCCAACACGGCCTGCCGGAGACGCCGTACCACAAACTGCCCGAAGACACGGAGTGGACGATGTGGAAATTAGAGCCTGACGAGGCGGACGACTACCCCGCCCAGTCGGACATGTTCGTTGGCAAGTCGATGAACGAAGAGTTGTGGAAGAACGCTCACACGTCGGTACCATTCGATTCGGTGCGGTATTCCCGTTTCGGCGAAACGTTCTGCTACGTGAAGATAGACGGCTCGCAAGGGCTCGACGAAGAAAAATTCTCCGACAAAGGCGAGATCGAAGACGCTCTGGACGATGCCCTGCGGCAAGCGGACGTCGGCTGCTTCATCGGCGGCGGAACAGGACTGCGTTACAGCTATATCGATCTGGCGCTGACGGACGTCGACCGCGGCGCTGCGATCGTCAAGCAGGTTCTCCGAAATGGCAACATCAACAAACGGTCCTGGCTGCTGTTCTACGATGCGGACTACGAAGCCCGGTGGATCGGCATATGGGACGACACGCCCCCTCCGCCGCTGCCGGAGTTTGAGTAGGTCTGCTGCTCGATCGCGAATCGCTTGCTAGCATGCCGGGGCTCGTCATCTTCCCCAACTTCCCACCCCATCGCCCATCCTCCGAAAATCGCCATTCTCTCAGTCGCCCCGATGGGCTAGACTAATCGGCTAGCACGGTACTGGTATCGTGCGACCGGTGCGCGGGATTGGATTCTGCGCTGCTCAGCAAACCACGCAAGGAGGCAACCCGCATGCCTGCCCGGCCGTTTCGATTTCTGCATGCGAGCGATTTCCATCTCGAACTCCCGCTGTTCGGAGTGACGGAAGTCCCCACGCAACTGCGCGAAGTTTTTCTCGACGCCCCCTACAGCGCCGCCCGCCGCGTGTTTGATACGGCACTGGCCGAGGAAGTCGACTTCGTGCTGCTCACCGGCGACATTATCAATCCGCCCAACGCCGGGCCGTGCGGCGTGCTGTTTCTGATCGAGCAGTTCGAGCGGCTGGCGGAGAAGGAGATTCGCGTTTACTGGGCGGGGGGCCGCGTCGATCCACCGACAAGCTGGCCCAGCACCACGCCGCCGCCGAAGAACGTGCGAATCTTTCCAGCCGGCGACGTGAAGAGCGTCTCGCACAAGAAACATGAAGAACCACTGGCACGGATCGTGGGCCTCAGCCGCGATCGCAGCGAGAACATTCGCCCCGCCGAGTTCATCGTCGCCAATCAAGATATCTTTACGATCGCCTCGGTCCACGGTCGGGCGGACATGGAAAAGCTGCTCGAGACGGAGATGAACTTTTGGGCGCTGGGCGGCGAACACAACCGCAACACCCCCAGCAACGCTCCGCATTGGATTCACTATCCCGGCAGTCCCCAGGGGCGGCAGCCGGGCGAGTTGGGTCCGCACGGCTGCACGGTGGTCCATGTGGACGAACGCCGGCAGGTGACGGCCAATTTCGTCACCTGCGACGCAGTCCGCTGGGTCCATGAACAAGTGAACGTGCATCCCAACAGCACGCAGGCGGACGTGGTGCATCAGATGAGCGAGCGGTTGCGTTCGCTGGCCGACGTCACCCGCGACGTGCATCAGTTGGTTACCTGGACAATCAGCGGCGAGGGGCCGTTGGCGTCGCGGTTGCGGCACTCGCATGGCGCAAGGCCAATCATCGAGAATCTCCGCGATCGGTTCGGCCATTCGCGGCCTTGTGTGTGGACGGTGGCCTTGGAGGTCGAGTCGACCGTCTCGCTGCCGGACGCCTGGCACGAGGAAGACACGTTACTGGGCGAATTCCTGCGGCACGTGCAAGTGCTGCAACACGATTCGCACAAGGCGCTGCGGTTGGAGAAGCTGCTTTCCAACCGCTACCAGGAGAACGGCGTGGCCGCCAGCGTGCAGCTTAGCGACTTGGAAACGCGGCAACGCGTGCTCCGCCGCGCCGCCGCCTTGGGGGCCGACCTGCTCCGCGGCGAAGGTCCGGCAGGTGAATCGTATCCGCACGCCGGCATGGCTCGCGTGGGTTAGTTTACAGGGAGAGTCAATCGTGAGAATTGCCGACATCAAGGTCGACGGGTTCGGAGTCTGGAACGGGCTGCGCCTGGACGATCTCTCCGAGAACGTCACTGTTTTCTATGGACCGAACGAGGCGGGCAAAACCACGCTGCTGGAGTTCGTCCGCGCCGTGCTGTACGGATTTCACGGCGACGGAACCAAACGCTATCTGCCGCCGTTGCGAGGTGGGCAGCCGGGGGGCGTGCTGGTGGTCGACAACGGCCGCAACCGCGTGCAGGTACAGCGGCATCTGGGGGACGACGGCGGAGATCGGGCGACGATCATCAACGAAGACGGCTCCCGGCAAACCGATCACGCCTTGAAGCTGTTGCTGTACGGGGTCGACGAATCGATCTTCAGCAACGTGTTCGCGGTCGGCTTGCGCGAGATCCAGGAACTTGGCACGCTCAGCGACACCGACGCCTCCCGGTTGCTGTACGACTTGAGCGCGGGACTGGATCGAATTTCGCTCTCCGACGTGATGCGCGAACTGGTCCGCGGCCGGCAGCGGTTGATAGCCGACGACGACCAGCCGTGCCAGGTGTCGCAGTTGCTCGACGAGCGCAAGAAGCTCCGCCATGAGATCGAGCAGTTGCGGGGCGGCTTCGAGGAATTTAATCGGCTGGCGAGCGAGCAGAAGCAAACCGATCGCCGCATCGAGGAAATCGAGCAGGAGATCACTCGGCAGGAAAAGCATTCCAAAATCACCGAAGTGGCCTGCACGATCCGCGATCAATGGCTGCACCGCGAGGCGCTGCGTGAGGAGTTGGACGAACTCGGCCCGCAGCACGAACTGCCGGAAGAAGCTGTGGAGCGGGTCGCCGCGTGGAACGCCGAGGCGGCGGCCTTGCAGAAGCAGCGCGAGGAACTACACCGCCTGCGGGCCAAGCTGCGCGACGAATCGGCGGCGCTGCCGATCAACGAGGAACTGCACAAGGCGATTCCGCGGATCGAAGCCGTCAATGAGCAGTTGCACTGGATGGAAGCGCTCGAGGCCCAGATTGCCTCTCTGGAAACGGAAATCGCCGATCTGGGAGAGACCTGGCACGACGAGAAGACGCGGCTCGGTTTCGGCGCCGTCAACAACGAGAAGACCTTGGCCGCCATCAGCCAGCAACAGCTCGACGCCCTGCGGGGACCGGCTCGCGCGATGAAGGAAACCAAGGGCGTCATCGATGAGTATCTGGTCGAGGCCGAGGAGAAGCGGGCCGCCGCCGAAGCGATTACCGAACAGATCGACAAGACGCTCGTGGAGCGCGGCGCCGAAGACGTTACGTCGGCGATGGAAATCAAGGGAAGTGAAGTCACGCAACTCCGTCGCCGGGTGCAAGTCGACGAACGGCTCGAGGAACTGCGGCTGCATCGTGAAGATCTCGACGAGCAGAGCCACGATCTGCTCAGCCAGCAAATGCTGCCGATGCCAGTGTTCACCGTGTTGGGCGGCGTGTTCGTGTTTGGCGTGGTACTGGTGCTCGCCGGGCTGTTCATGCCGACCAGCGTCGTCGGCGGCTTCGGTTGGGCGCTGGCCATCCTGGGCCTGTTCGGCGCGGCGGCAGCGGGCGCCTACAAGTTTGTTATGGAACGCACCGCCGATTATGAATTGGAAGCCTGCAACCGACAACTGAAGATGCTCGCCGCCCAGATCGAACAGGCGAACAAGGAGCGCGAGGCGCTCGACGCCGACCTTCCGCCCGGCGGCGGCCCGTTATTGACCAGGCTCTCCAAGTCGGAAAAGGAATTGGCAGAACTGGAAAAGCTGGTGCCGCTGGAGCAAAAGCGGCAGGCGGCCGAAGCGGCGGCTGATAAAGCCGAACAAGCGGCTCTCGACGCGCAAGAGGCCTACGAACAAGCCAAGCGCGACTGGCGCCGCACTGTCGAAAAGCTCGGCTTGCCCCGCGACCTCACGCCAAAGGAAGCAAAGCAGCTTTCCGAACAGGGCGAAAAGATCGGCCGGGTCCACAAGCGGCTCGATCATCGCATGGAGGAAATTCAAAACCGCCGCAAGGAATTGGCCCGCTTCGCCCGGCGGATCGAACTGTTGATGGCCGATTGCGACGTTCGCCTGGAAACCGACGACGCCAAGGTGCGGTTGGCTCAGTTGACCAAACTGGCCGAGCAACAAAAAGAACTGGTCCAGCAGCGCAACCACATGAAAGCGACCGCCCGCAAGCATGGTGAAGAACAAAAGCAGCTCGCCGCCACGATCGACAAGCTCCGCACCCAGCGCCGGGCGCTGCTGCGGGAAGCGGCCGCTGTCGACGAAGAAGAGCTGCAGCGGCTGCACGACAACTACCAGCGGGCGGTGGAGATCGAGGCGGAGTTGGAGGAGCTTGACGCCGAGATTCTCGCCGCCTTGCACGGTGTCTGCACCGAAGAGACGCTTGCCGAGCAGCTTGAAGACGTCACGGCCGAGGAACTCGAAACCCGCTGGGACGGCATCACCGCGAGCATCGAATCGTATAACAAGCAACTCAAGGAGTTGTTTGTCAAGCGCGGACAGGTAAGCGAACAGCTCAAGTCGCTCGGCAAGGATCGTCGCCTGATGGAGCGGCAGCTCGATCTGTTCTGCGTGGAGAAGCAACTGGAAGAGGCGCTGGCCGAGTGGCAAGTGGTCGCCTCCACCAATCTCATGCTCGACTCGATGCGGCAGCAGTACGAGAAAGATCGCCAGCCCGAAACGTTGCTGTTGGCCGCCACGTATCTCAAGCGGCTCACGGGCGGGCATTACCAGCGGATCTGGACGCCGCTGACCGAGGACGTGCTGTATGTCGACGATCACGAAGGGCAATCGCACACCTCCGAACAGCTTAGCAGCGGCACCCGCGAGCAGTTGTTCCTGGCGTTGCGGTTGTCGCTGGTCACCTGCTACGGTCGCCGCGGCATCCACTTGCCAATTGTGCTGGACGACGTGTTCGTCAACTTCGACGCCGAGCGGACGCGGGCCGCCGCCGAGCTGGTCAAGGAGTTCGCCGCTGGTGGACATCAAGTGCTGGTGTTCACCTGCCACGAACATGTGCAGGAACTGTTTCGCAGCCTGGAAGTCGACGTCCGCCGCCTGCCGGACAATCACAAGATTCGCGCCCGCAGCGGGGCCCCAGAGATCGTGATCGACCAGCCGCAACCAGCGCCGGTCGTTGAGCAGCCACAGCCGCAGCCTAAAAAGAAGAAGGTCAAGATCAAGCCGCGGCGCCAGCCAGTAGAAGAGTTGGTGTTGGAAGAAGCGCCCACATTCATTCCGCCGCCGCCGCCAAAGCCGGCCGCCCCGCCGACGCCTGCCAAGAAGGAACCGGTGATCCAACTGGAAGAGGAAGACCTGGAGCTTGACTACCAACCGTTGCCGCCGGCGCCCCGGCCCACTGTGCCCCAGCCCACTGCGGCGCAGTTAGCGCACGACGGGTATGAGGAGTACGACGAAACGGAAGAGATCGACGTGCAAGGCTACTACAGCCCGCAATTGGTCGACGCCGACGATCCGCTCGACAAAGTCCCCGACAATCACAACTTTTACGATCCCGACCCCAGCCGCCGCTACGACTCCGACGGCGATGCGTACTACACCAGCGATGAACAAGGCGAGTACGAAGAAGACGACCGGGAAGAAGCCGCGTAGCCGTTGCCGAAGCTGCCAGCTTCGGCCGCGCGGGCGAGTGGAATTACTTGTCGGACTCTTCGCTGGATTCTCCTTCTCGTATGGATTGAAGTAGTTCCATTGCTTGTGGGTCGCCAAGCGCCGCCGCTTCGCCGATCCATTTGGATGCCGCCTTCAAGTCTCTAGGAATGCCGTCGCCCTGAAGATTCATTTTCGCGAGCGGCATCATGGCCCCTACATGCCCGGCCTCCGCTGCCAGTCGATAGTACTTCGCTGTCTGCTCGCGATCTTGGGGAACATGTATACCGGAGTAATACAACTGAGCAAGAACCATTGCTGCATAGAGATTACCTTCGTCGACGGATGACATTAGCACTTCAACCGCCTTTTCAGACGAGCGTTCCACCCCATCGCCGCGCAGATAAAACTGATAAACGTCTATTACCGCTAAAGGGTGTCCATGCGTCAGGGCGCTGTTAGCCCACTTGAAGGCGGCCGTCTTATTCTCTGCTACTCCATTTCCCGACGCGTAAAGTCGACTGGTAAGCAGCATGCCCTCCGAGTTCCCAGATTCCGCGGATTTCAAGGACCATTGAAACGCGATCTCTGCACTGGGCTCAACGCCGTTGCCTGTCAGGTAGACGTGTGCCAGGTCATACATGGCGAGACTGTTGCCCAAGTCGCTGGCGCCACGGAGCAGCGAGAGGCCTTTTTCTGGATCGCGTTCGACAAGGTTGCCAAGCAGATAGAGTTCGCCGAGGTTCGTCATGGCGTGTGCGTGTTTCTTGGCTGCCGCCCTCGTGTACCACTCGATTGCTTGGTCACGGTTCTGTTTGACGCCCAAGCCCTCCCAATAAGCATAGCCAAGGTTGTTCATGCCCTCGGCGCTGCCTTGTTCTGCCCCGCGGCGATAATAGCGAACTGCTTCAGCGTGGTCCTGCTCGACACCAAGCCCATGAAAATACATCCAGCCGATCGACGCCAGCGCCGTCGCGTCGCCGTGCTTCACAGCCTTTTCGTACCAAGCGAGAGCCTTGTTGTAATCTTGGTCGCCGGCGAGGCCGTCACGGTCCATGCTGCCGAGCATCTCCATCGCCGCGGCATTTCCCTTTTCGGCGGAGGTTGTGAAAACTTGGCGTGCTTTTCCTTCGTCCTGTTCGACATCAAGGCCGAACAGGAATCGCTGTCCGAGTTCCGACAGTGCCGAAGCATCACCTTTGTCGGCGGCTGCTTGAAGTTCCGCCAGCGGCGTCTTTGCCAAGGGGCGTAGTGGATCGGGTTGAGAAAACGCAGACTGGCAAAATGAGAGCATCAATGCCAGCGTCACTTGAACCATACCTATGCGGGCAACCTTCATGCGCGATACTCCTGTTGCAGGACCAGATATCGAGAGCTAAAGCCTGCACTGATCGTAGCCGAAACGAGCCTGCTGATCGAGTCGGCACGTACCGATCCAAACGTCTCTCAGTTGCGATTCTTGAGGGACACGGCTATATGGAAGCGGAATTAGCACTGCGGATCGCTTGCCATTCCCAGCAAGAAAAGGCGACTTCAGTCGCGTGCTATGCGGTCGCGGTCGCCGTCGGCGACGTGCTGGTCCTTGCCGCCCAAAAAGGAGGTGGCGGAGATCGCGGACAATAGTATGAAGATATATCCAAGCAGTTCCGCTATTTCTTCATAAAACTCGTGATGTAGAGGTCGATCAGTCTGATCGATTAGGGTGTAACTCGCATCCCGCTTTTATGCAGCTTGCCCGTAGAGCGTATTTTGTTCAGTTTGGATTCGGTGTTGGTCGAATTCCTTCCAGTCGCCGTTGAGGTAAATCGACCGTAGGTAGAGCATGGCCTGGGCGCCTTC
>JBGTJT010000144.1:0-7403 GCA_041744995.1 Pirellulales bacterium
CGATCTCTGCGGTTGATTGGCCGCTCGGTGCGCGGCGTCTACCCGGCGCTCCGCGATCGCGGGTGGCGCGGGGGACGCGGCGTGTTCGTCGGCATATTGGCCGGTGGAAGAAGCGGTCATGGAGTTCTCCTCGCGCACTTACGCCGCGGCGGGCGCTCGCGCGGTGAGCGGATGCTAGCGGCGTCAAAGCCGTTGTAATCGGCAAAGTTTATCCAGCTTCCTACATCGGCAGCCAGCCGGGGCGGAGTTGAATCTGGCTGGGAGGATTTATCCACACTGCTAGCATCCCCTGCTGACGAACGATCCGCGTTGCGTCTGCCTGGCGATCTCGATACAATCCCGCCTCGCCGCGGCAGCCGCCGGTTCCAGGAAGGAGCACGCGCCGCCGCCGGCGCAGCTACCCATACGCTACCCGATTCTGCTCACTGTCAAGGACGACGCCGATGAGCGCTGCCAGCCCTCTGCTCCAGCCGAGCGGAAACGAGCCTGCGTTAAGCCCCTTCGAACAGATCCGCTACGCCCGTGAGATCATTCGTCTGGAAGGAACCGCGCTGCTGAGTTTGGCCTCGCGGCTTGATACGGAGTTCTGTCGGGCGACCGAGTTGCTGTTCGACTGCGAGTCGAGCGTGATCGTCACCGGCATGGGCAAGGCGGGTCTGATCGGTCAGAAGCTGGCCGCCACGCTGGCCAGCACCGGCACAAGGAGCCACTTCCTCCATCCGGCCGAGGCGTTTCACGGCGATCTGGGGCGAATCCATCGCGACGACGTCGTGCTGGTGCTGTCGCAAAGCGGCGAAACGGAAGAGGTGTTGCGGCTGCTGCCACCGCTGGCCGACATGCATTCGGCGATCATCGCCATCACCGGACGCCGCGGCAGCACGCTGGCCAAGGCGGCCACCGTGGTGCTCGACCTGGGACCGTTGAAGGAAGCCTGCTCGTTGGGCCTGGCCCCCAGCACCAGCACCACGGCCATGCTCGCCATGGGAGACGCGCTGGCCTTGGTGACCAGCCGAATGCGGGCCTTTCAGCCGGAGGACTTCGCCCGCTTCCACCCGGGCGGCAGCCTGGGACGAAAGCTCAGCAAGGTCGAGGCCCACATGCGCAAGCTCGACGAGTGCCGCACGGCGCTGGTTACGCAAACGGTGCGCGAAGTGCTTGTCAGCCGCACCACCAGTGGCCGTCGCAGCGGGGCGCTGATGCTGCTGGACGCTTCCGGCAAGCTGTGCGGCATCTTCACCGACAGCGACCTGGCCAAACTCTTTGAGCGCCGCGAAATCGATTTTTTGGAAACGCCTGTCGAACAGGTAATGACCCGGCAGCCGTTGATCGTGCCTGCCGAAAGCATGGTGGTCGACGCCCTCAAGATCATGGCGGAACGCCGCATCAGCGAGCTGCCGGTCGTCGATACCCAAGGCCGCCCGATCGGACTGCTCGACCTGACCGATCTGGTTGGCAGCGACTTGGCCGAACAAGCCGACAACAAAGACAGCCTTGCCGCGGCAGGATCGGCGACGAACAATGCCGAGACGACGCCCCATCCGCCGGTTCCCCGGCCGAATATTCTCAACCTGATGAACATTCATTCGTGATTCGTCATTCCTTCGTCATTCGGATTTCGACATTCGTCATTACTCCACTACCGTCTCCCACATCGGAACAAAAACAGGGCAAAGTAACTCCAATGGCCGCCAAAATCGACTCCCTTTGCAAACCCATTGAACTGGTCGTTTCCGACGTCGACGGCGTAATGACTGATGGCGGCATCATCTTCGACAACCAGGGGATCGAGATCAAGCGATTTCATATTCGCGACGGACTGGGCGTTAAGCTGTGGCAGCGGACGGGCCGCAAGTTTGCGCTGCTGACCGCGCGAAACTCGCACATCGTGCAGGTCCGCGCCGCGGAGATTGGCATCGACGTCGTGCGGCAAGGGTTCGAGGAGAAACTGCCCGCGGCGCTGGAGATGTTCGAGCAGCTTGACGTGACGCCGGAGCAGGTCTGCTATATCGGCGACGATCTGACCGACTTGCCGGTGATTCAGTCGGTGGGCCTGGGCGTGGCGGTGGCCGACGCCGCCGAGGAACTCCACGCGCACGCCGACTATGTGACCAAACTCGGCGGCGGTCAAGGCGCGGTCCGCGAGCTACTGGAGATGATCCTCAAGGCCCAAGGCCGCTGGGACGACCTGATCGAGAAGTACTTGCGGCATTAACGGCGAAACTCCTTTACTCTCACGCTCGGATTCATCCGTTGATTCGCCTCGCTCGCACCATCGCCGCCTTGCTGGGAATGACGGCCATCTATTGGCTCTATACCCTCGGCGCCGTGCCGCTCATCGAGCCGCAGGTAACCAACCCCGGGCCGAAAATCACCGACGAACAGATCAAGCAGGCCGGTGGACGTTTGCCGGAACAGCTCGACCGGCTGCGGCAATACTTTCCCGCCGGCGCGCCGGAGCTGGACGGTCCGGTCGTCGTCGAGAGTCCCGACTTTATGCTGTTGTTCAAGGAGTACGGCAGCGCCGCCGACAAGCAGATGCACGTCAAGCCTTGCACGCTGGTCTATTTCCCCGACGGCGACGCGAACGGCACCGACCCTCATCGCCGCGTGATTGTGATGCGCGCCCCGGCCGGCGCCGTGCTCGACTTCGAGGAGGGCTTCGACTTGCAGCGGGCCAAGCTAAGCAAGTTGCTCGGCGGACGGCTGGTCGGCGAAGTGACCATCCACGGAAACCTCAGCGGCGACGGCTCGCCGGAGGGCGACTTGCATATCGTCACCCGCGACGTGCAATTGACCAGCGCCCGCATCTGGACCCCGCACGAAGTGAAGTTGCGCTACGGCAGCAACTTCGGCGGCGGCAGCGACCTGCGGATTGAGCTGCTCAACGCCCCCGACGAAGACCCCAGCAAACCGTCGCGGATCACCGGCGTCGCATCGATCTCGCTGGCCCGCGACGTGCAGTTGAGCATCCAAACTGACAAGGCCGGCCTGCTGCCGGGCGACGAAGCGCCGCAACGGCCGAGCAACGCCAAGCCGAACGAGCCGCTGGAGGTGCGCTGCAACGGGGCTTTTCGCTTCGATGTGCCGGCGCGGGTGGCCACGTTTGAGGATCGGGTCGACATCATCCAACCGAATCCGAGCGGGCCAAGCGATCAACTGAGCTGCGAGTTGCTGGCCATCTATTTCAGCGGCAGCCAACCGGCCGACGCACCGCCGCGTCAAGCGGCGGTCAATCCGAAGCAGCAATTCGGCGATATTGCGCCGCTGAGGATCGTGGCGCAAGGGGCGCCGGTGATTGTCAACTCGCCGCTCCGCCGGGCCTCGGCCCGCGGCGAGCATTTGCAGTACGACTTCAACACGCGGCAGATTCAACTCGACGGCAGCCGCGGCGTGAAGCTGACCTTTCAGACGCACTCCATCGAAGCCAAGAACGTGCAGTACACGCCGGGCGCACAAGGGGAACTCGGCCGGGCGGTGGCCGCCGGTCCGGGCCGCCTGCTGGCCCGTCTGCCCGACAAGCCCGACGAACTATTCGAGGCTACCTGGCAACAGGAGTTGCGCGTTCGTCCGCACGAAGGCAAGCAACTGATCTCGCTGCTCGGCGGCGTCCGTGTCGGCTACGGGGGACTGGGCCGACTGACCAGCGACCAGATTTGGTTGTGGTTTCTGGAGACGCCCGCCGCCAGCGCCGCGGCCGACGACGACAAGCCGTTCGGCCGGGTGATGCCGCATTCGCTGTTGGCCCGCGGCAACGTCGATATCGATTCGCCGCGTCTGATCGGCCTCACCGAACAACTGGAAGTCTGGTTCCAATCGCAGCCGCAGGGCGTCCCCCGGCCGGCTGCCACAGTCGGCTTCCCGGGCGGCAATCCCCTGGCGGGCGATTCCCGCGGCGAGGCCGAGACGGGGCGCGCGCCATCGCAGTATCACGTCGGCGGCAAACTGATTCGCGTACAAGTGCTGACCGACGGCCGCGACGTGCAACTGCAAGACGTCAGCATGGAAGGCAATGTGCGGCTGATCGAAAGCGTCACCCGCGAGGACGAGCAGCCGCTGCGCGTCACCGGCGATCAACTGCAACTTCTCAACGCCGATTCGCCGCAAGCGACCGTGGCGGTGATCGGCAAGCCGGCAGATCTCTCGGTCCGCGGCCTGGGACTGCGGGGCGACGAAATCCGCCTCAGCCAGGGCGCCAATCGGCTGTGGATCGACGGCGCGGGCACGATCACGCTGCCGATCGATCGCGACCTCGACGGCCAACGGCTCGCACAACCGCGGCAGTTTCAGGTCGACTGGCTGGGCCGCATGAACTTCGACGGGCAACGACTGCTGGTCGAGCGGGGAGTGGTCGCCCGCGGCGCGCAGCAGTCGCTCCGCACCGAAACGCTTGAAGTGCAGCTCAGCCAGACGGTTCAATTCAGCGAACCGCCGCGGCAGAACGAAGTGGAGATTTCCCGGGTGACTTGCCTGGGCGGCGTGCTGCTGGAGAACCGCACGTTGGAGGAGTTCCGATTGGTGTCGACGGATAAGCTGCAAGCGCAGAATCTGACCCTGATGCCGCTGGCGAACAAACTGCAAGCCGACGGGCCGGGCTGGATCTCGTCGGTCCGTCAAGGCGCGCCGCAAGGTCTGTCAGGTTCATCGCTCGGCGGCGGCGCGGCCAGCGCCGCCGGCGGCAACGATCAGCTTACTTATCTGAGAATCACCTTTGAAAAGGGGATCGAGGGCAACTCCGCGCTCCAAGAGCTTACTTTTCACGATCAGATTCGCGGCATCTACGGCCCCGTCTCCGACTGGAACAGCGAACTGCCGGCCGACGACTCATACGAACTGCGGGCGGAAGACATTCGCTTGACGTGCGACCGCCTGCATGTTCGGCAGGTTGGCACGCCGCAAGCGGGCGAGCGGCCGATCGAACTGGAATGCGACGGCAACGTGCGCGTCTCGGGACAGACATTCGAGGGCTGGGCGCGGCGGCTATCCTATGCGGTGGCCAAGGGACAGCTTGTCTTTGAGGGAACCGCGCAGGAAGACGCCCGCCTGTCGCGACAAAAATATATCGGCGGGCCGACCACCAATTTCGCCGCCCGCAAGATCCTCTACTGGCATGCGGATCAGCGGGTCAAAGTGGAAGACGCCCGCTTCCTGCAAACCGGCGGCATGTAGCGCGCCAGGCAGCGACAGGCGCGTCTACACCGCAGCCAGAATCCGCGCCGCTTCGGCGCATAGCCGCGCCGCTTCTTGCTGGCACTTCGCCTCGGCGATGACGCGGACGATCGGCTCGGTGTTGCTGGCGCGGATCAGCATCCACTTGTCGGGCCAGTCGAGCCGCAGCCCGTCCAGGTCGCTTGCCTTGGCCACGGCAAAATGTTCGCGCAACGCGGTCAAGCCGCTGGACAGCTTCTCCTTGGCCAGCGCGAACTTGGTCTTCACGATCTCGTAGCGCGGCAACTCGGCCGCTAGCTCGCTGATCGGCAGTTCGCGGCCGGCCATCGCGTCGAGCAGCAGCGCCATGCCGACAAAGCTGTCGCGGACCAGGCCGACGCGCGGATCGATCACGCCGCCGTTCCCCTCGGCGCCGAAGACGGCGTCGTGCTGCAACATGACGTCGCACACATTCGCCTCGCCCACGGCCGCGTGATAAAACGGCACGGCGAATTTCTCGGCCACGTCTTGCGACATGCGGCTGGACGAGCAATTGCTGACGACCGGACCAGGGCGCGACTGCAACAGGTGCGCCACGCACAAGGCGGGCGTGTACTCCTCGCCGACGTAGCGGCCTTGCTCGTCGATCACCGCCAGGCGGTCGGCGTCGGGGTCTTGGCAAAAGCCCACGTCCGCCCGGTGTCGTTTGACTTGGGCCAGCACCGAGGCGAGGTTGTCGGCCGTCGGCTCCGGCAAATGTTCAAAGCGACCGTCGGGTGTGTCTCCCAAAATCGTCGTTTCGCAACCCAACTCCGCGAGCAGCCGCTTGCCGAGTACGCCCCCCGCCCCGTGATTCGCATCGAGCACCACGCGGAACTTACGCCGCCGGATTCGTTCGACGTCGACCACTGCCAGCACCAGTCGCAGATGATGGCTGGTCGTGTCGTCGCAGCGGACCGCTAGCCGCAGTTGATCGTGCATGACCCAGCGGATGTCGCCCGACTCGTACCGCTGCTTGACGCGCTGGCCGATGTCGGCCGGAACCACGCGGCCGTCGGGGCCAAACAGCTTGATGCCGTTGTACTCGGCCGGATTGTGGCTGGCCGAGATCTGCACGCCGCCCGCCATCTTGTGACAGCGGACCAATACACCGGTCGTCGGCGTGGCGGCCACGTCGGCGTCGATGCAGAGCCGGCCGGAGGCGATGATCGCGCCTTGAATCACGTCGCGCAGCATCGGCCCGCTGTCGCGGCCGTCGCGGCTGAGCAGGATCGGCCCAGGGCCAAGTTCCGCGATGAAACTGCCGACATAGGCGGCGGCGACCGGCGGCGTCAAGCTGTCGCCGACCACGCCGCGGAGGCCGGAGACGCTAATGATTAATTCACGCACAGCAGGAAGTCTCCATTCGAGCGTGCCAAGTTTTTCGGAGTCTATCGTTGGGGCACGCATTATAGACGCCTCGGGAAGAAACGCGAGCCGCCGCGCCCGATTCTTCGCGACCCCCTGTATCGAAGCTGGCAAAATTGCGAAGATACCGTAGGAAGTGATTGCTAATCTACCTGTGAGGCGAACATGTCTACGTCACAAGCGACGCTTGATCTGTTGGAATCGGCCGCTGCTAGCGGCGCACTGCAAGCATCCAGCGTGGAAAACATCCGCCGCTGGCTGACCGATCCCGCCTATGCGGAATACGCTCCGCGGGTGGCCGAGTTGCTCGAACAGCAGCAACACGAACAGCTCAACGACGTCTTCTGGACGGTCATTCCGTTCGGCACCGGCGGCCGACGGGGAACGATGTTCGAGGTCGGCAGCAACGCGATCAACGAACGGACCATGGGCGAAAGCGCCGCCGGCCTGGCCGCCTACGTGAAGGAGCAAGCCAACGGCGTGGGGGAGTTCGCCTGCGCGATTGCCCACGACACGCGGCACAACAGCGAGCGCTTCGCGCGGCTCTCCGCGGAGATCATGGTGGCGGCCGGCTTTCAGGTGTGGTACCTGGACGGCTTTCGCAGCACGCCGGAACTGTAGTTCGCGGTTAGCTACAAGAACTGCAGTTGCGGCATCCTGATCACCGCCAGCCACAACCCGCCGGCCGACAACGGCTTCAAGGCGTACTGGGCCACCGGCGGGCAGATCCTGCCCCCGCACGACGCCGGCGTGATCGAGCGGGTGATGTCGATCGAAGCGATCGCCCGCACGCCGTTCGACGAGGCGGTCGCCGCCGGCCAGATCGTGCTCTGCCAGGACGAAGTGGGCGA
>JBGTJT010000145.1:0-5662 GCA_041744995.1 Pirellulales bacterium
TGTCCGCAAGCTGATCGCCAAGGATGCCAAAAAAGACCTCGACGCCATCAACCAGGAAACGGGCGGCAAGTTCACGTTCGACACGCTGCCCGCCGAGCCGCGCGAGCCGTGGCCCGCTGAGGCCAAGCAACTGCACGCCGACTGGTGGGCGCAGCGGATCGCCCGGCAACGCGAGATCGACGCCTCGATCGCGGCCAAGGCGGACTTTGAGTACCTGTACGACAAGCCGTATGAGGACAAAAAGAAGGTCCGCGTGGCGGGGCCGTTCACCGTGGAGAGCCTCTCGCCCCACCGCACGCTGGGCGTGGACGCCGACGACGAACTGATCGATCCGCTGCACAATCGTAAGCCGCACGACGGCCAGCAGCAGGCCGGCGGCGAGGAAGAGTTCATCGAGATGATCCTGGAGAACCTCAAGACCGCGGGCGTGCAGCAGGCCCACAAGGAAGACAAGCTCAACTTCACGAGCATCAGCCCCTGGCCCGGCCGCTACATCAGCGCCGAGGGCCGCTACACGATGGGGGACGACGAGCAGGCCGAAGAGAAGCGGGCCGGGGTATTCATCGGCTCGGAGTTCGGCACGGTCGCCCGGCAGGACCTGGTCGCCGCCGCCCGCGAAGCGGCCGACGCGGGGTTCGACGTGCTGGTGGCCTGCGCGTTCAACTACGACGCCCTCTCTTCCGAGTTCGACCGGCTGGGCCGCATCCCGGTATTGAAAGCCCGCATGAACGCCGACCTGCACATGGCCGACGACCTGAAGAACACCGGCAAGGGGAACCTGTTCGTGATCTTCGGCGAGCCGGACATCGACATCCAGGAGGCCGACGAGGGGCAGATTCAGGTGAAGATCAACGGCGTGGACGTATTCCACCCCAACTCAGGCGAAGTCCGCAGCCACGGCGCCGAGGGCATCGCCTGCTGGTTCCTCGACACCAACTACAACGACGAAAGCTTCTTCGTGCGGCATGCGTACTTCCTGGGTGCGAACGACCCGTACAAATCGCTGAAGACCACGCTCAAGGCGGAGATCAACAAAGAAGCCTGGGACACCCTCAACAGCGACACCAGCCGCCCGTTTGAGAAACCGGCAACCGGGCGGATTGCGGTGAAGGTGATAAATCATCTTGGGGATGAGGTGATGAAGGTTTTTGGGGTTGGGTGATTCGTCGTTTGTTCGCAACCCGTTCCTTTATGGTGGCCGGAGCATACTGATGGCGGATGATCGACCAGTTATCGTCTACGTGCATGGGATTAGCCGCCACGATCCTGGATACTCCGAACCATGGCGTGCCTCACTTATCCCGCATCTTGACCAAGACGTTCAGGCGTGCGAGGTTCTGTGGAGCGATCTCGTCAATGCCGCCAGTATGCGTATGATGGCAGACGGACCACCTCAGGATGAGGAATTGAAACGAGAGCAAGCTTTTCGCTTGCAACTTGAGGTCGAACTGGAGGCACGATCCCTCAAGAGTAAACAGGCTTTCCAGGTTGCTGCTACGTCCGGTGACGAACAAGCTATGGCGATGGGTGGTGTTTTTGGGCTAGATGACTTCGTTAGGTATATGTGTTGGCGCGCCACGCGTGAGGCCATCCTGGATCGATTCCATCAAGTCATACATCCCTTGCTTGAGACGGGCCATCAGGTTCACATCGTATCACATAGTTGGGGGACGGTCGTCACCTACGAAGGTCTGCGCAGCCTTGACGGCATGGATCTACCCGGCCGGGTGAACAATTTCTTCACCTTGGGGAGTGCGCTCTCGCTTCGGACCGTCCGAGGCAACCTTTTAGATCGTCTACAACGTTTTACTCTTCCCGAGCGGGTGGACACCTGGATCAACGTTGACGCGGCCGGCGACATTGTCGGTGGAAAGCTGCGACCTACGATGCCGGTGACGCGAGAGTATTTGGACCAACATCCAACCGGATGCAAGACGCGACGCCGATGGTGGTGGCCGATCGCCACTGACCCACTGTGTGCCCATAGCTCCTACTTGAGGGCTGAGAACGAAAAGGTCAACAAAACGATCCTGGCTCACTACATCAACAAAACTTTGTGAACTGTCAGCGCTCCCGGCCTTTGATCTGCAACTCAACCCGGCCCAGTCCGGCATGCAGTTTCTTAAAGTTGAACAAGGTCCGCGACAAAAACTTCTGGTTAGTGCGGGTGTCGCAGGCTATCCGGCCCAAGCGCAGCAGATTTTCAGCAGAAACTTCCGCAAAGTACTTCGTCGAAACTGCGGCGGAGACCAAGTCCAGGGGCCATTTACGCCCCTTTCGCAAACAATTGAGCCAAAAATCACCGAAAAGCCGCAACAAATCTGTCCCATTTGACGTATTATAGAAAAGGGACATAATAAGCCACATGCTTTGCAGGCAGGTGCCCGACGATGCCGTTTGACCTTGAATTGCTGCTCAGGCTGAAACGAGCCGGTTGGAAGGTCAAGATCTACGACTTTGAGCGACTAGAACCACCACACGTCACGATCCTGTTCAAGACACGAGCGTGGCGACTGTCGTTGAGGGACGGAGCATTTCTCGACCGAGGGGACAAATGGAGCCAGATCGAGGAAGCAGTGAGGGCGGCAGTTGAAGAAGCCTGGGAAGTGCTTCAACAGCAGTGGGACCAAATGCATCCCGACAACCCGATTTCGAGTCAAGACGATGAGTAAGACTAAAGCCAAACCAATCCGATCACGACGACTTTCAAGTGTTCGGTATGTGCTCGTTGGCATGGACGAGGCGATGAAAGATTACTTCGGGCGTTCGCACACCTTTTGGTGTGGCGACGATGCTGCTATTCATTCGGCGATTGAACAGGCTTCGAGCGATTGGACCTGGATTTGTGGGGACTCTGAGAACGCAGAGAATCTGCTCGGCCAGGTGGCCGTCTTTCAGGCCCAGCACCACGGAAGTCGCAGTCGCTTTGGCGACCTGCTCATGCTTGAATCCCCACGACCACAAATGCTTTCTTCACTGCATGGGTGTTTCGATAATGTCATTGGTGAAGCAGTTTCCTTTACGACGCTTCCTATTGACCAACTTGCGGACGTGCTGAACAGCGACAACAAGGCCAACCTGTTCATCGGTGGAGTTGTCGATGAAAAAACGAAGACAGTGGCTCTCGTTCGTGGCAACTTCAATCGGCTTACCGTGCCGCTGACATTCTTTCGCTCATCGGGGACGACGCGGCCTGACTTTCGCAAGTTCTCAGTTGACGACTACGGCCAGACAATCAAGTTCGGCAATTACGAAGCATCGGCAGATGCAATACTTTACGAACTGGACTCGGAATACCGTCGCAAGATCAACACGCAGCGTCGGGCAAATGAAAAGAGCTTCGGAGCTTCACTTCGACGGCTTCGTCTTCAGAGAGGCTTGGCACGAGAAGCTTTTTCTGGAGTGTCCTCCAAGACGATCGCACGCATTGAGCGCAGCGAAGTTGACAGACCCCAGGGCCGCACACTCTCGGTCATTGCAAAGACGCTGAAAGTAGCTCCTGACGAGATCGAGTCGTACTGACGGCCCACGCAAGATCAAAGCAGCTACAAATAAGAATGGACAAGTGCAGTACCCCCTAGGGGAGTCGAACCCCTGTCTTCGGACTGAGAATCCGATGTCCTAGGCCACTAGACGAAGGGGGCGGGTGGTGTTGGCTCTCTTGTTGGTTTGCGTGGCTGCTGCGGGCGAATTGCGAAGACTTCAGAATACCACAACTCGCACGCCGTACAAGTCGCCCTGCCCGGAGGCATGCCGTGCCGGTGGTCGCGTTGCCGGAGGCCGTTTGGCCGGACGCTGTATGGCCGCACGCTGTATGGCCGCACGCTGTGTGGCCGGAGCCTGTGCCGCCTGATACCTCGCCGACGCGGAACGCCAGCCGTTGCCGCCTCAGTTCGCCGGTGGCGGGGGGAGGTCCGTGCCTTCGAAGTCGCGGAGCCATTCTTCGATCTCGCGTTCCTGCTGGGAGCCGCCGTTGCGGGCCGACTTCTCCAGGATCGTGCGGAAATAGCGGTTCATCCGCTCGTCGAGCCGGTCGCGCAAAGGCCATAGTTCCGCCAGCTTGGCCGACGCGGCCTCCGACTCGCCCCGCAGCGAGTAGACGATATATTGCCCCGCCAGGCCAAACGACCGTAATTCCGGCTCGCTGTCGCCGAAGTTGGCGAATTCGTCGAACAGCCTCAGCGCTTCGCTAAACCGGGCGTCGTCCAGGTAAAGCCGAGCCAATTCTTGCTTGGCGTAGTTGGCATAGGGAACGCTCTCGGGAAAGTACCTGGTCACGCTCAACAGGGCTTCCTCGGAACGGGTCTCCAAGGCGAACAAGTACTGCTCCTGCGCGTTGTCCATCTGTTCGATTGTCGTGACCGGCGGCGATTCGCTCAACAGCGGACGCTCGCGGGCGGCCAGCGACAGGACGCCGCCGATGACGAACGCCCCAACCAGCGCCAGCCAGACCAGCCGGCGGCGAAACAGCGGCGGCGGCAACGAGGCGTCGCTCCGCATCACGGCTTCCAACTGCTGAGTGGCCGCGTGGCGGGCGTGGCTGGCAGCGACGATCTCCTGCGTCGTATGCGCGTCGAGATCCTGGGGCCAATGCTCGTCCAGCCCGTCGATCGAAAGATCACGCAGATCGCGCAAGATGCCGCGGGCGTTCTGGTAGCGGTCGTCGGGAAGCTTTTCCAGCATGCGATGAACGATGCGGCAAAGGCCCTCCGGCAGATCGGGCCGCACGTTCTCCAGCCGTACCGGTGCGGTTTGCAGATGCTGCACGGCCACGCTCAGCGCCGACTCGCCGTGAAACGGCGTGTGGCCGGCAAGCATCTGGTAGCTGGTCACGCCCAGCGAATAGATGTCGCTACGCGGATCGAGCGCCCGTCCCTCGACCTGTTCGGGACTCATGTAAAGTGGCGTCCCTAGGGTCACGCCCGCTTGAGTGAGCTTGAGTCCGTCGGCATGATCGACGACGCGGGCCAACCCGAAGTCGGTGACTTTGACGTCGCCGCTGGGGGCCAGCATGATGTTCTCCGGCTTGATATCGCGGTGAACGATCCCTTGGTCCGCCGCCTTAATTAAGGCCGCCGCCACCTGGCATAGCACTGCCACCGCGGTGGGAATCGGCAGCGGACCGTGCTTGCTGAGATGTTCGCCGAGATTTTTGCCGGCGATGTACTCCTGGGCGATGAAGTGGAAGCCGTCGTCGTTGCCGACTTCGTAGATCTGTACGATGTTGGCATGCACCAGCGCCGCGGCGGATTGCGCCTCCATGTGGAACCGGCGCACGTAGTTCTCGTCGGCGGCCAGGTGCCGCTTGAGCACCTTCAAGGCGATGTTTCGCCGTAGCGTGGTCTGCTCGGCCAGATAGACCTCGGCCATCGCACCGCGACCCAGACGTCGCAGCACCCGATATGTGCCCAGGGAACGCCCGGCTAGATCCGGCTCCTTGGTATGGCGTTCGGGAACTGGAGAATGCTGGGTCATGTGGCCGGGCCGACGAGCGTTGGGGGTGTTCAATTCAGTGTGGAAGGAATCGCCGCGGCGGTCAAGCGATGGGGGGAGGCGGGAGATTTCGGATTTCAGATTTCAGATTTCAGATTTCGGATTTGAGGTTTGAGGTTTGAGGTTTGAGGTTTGAGGTTTGAGGTTTGAGGTTTGAGGTTTGAGTGAC
>JBGTJT010000146.1:0-13372 GCA_041744995.1 Pirellulales bacterium
CCGACTTGAGCGCCTCGAACACCCGTTGTGCGGTCAACGCGTCGACTTCGGCCCGCGGGGCGAGCAGATCGAAATTGGCGGTCGAGGCCCAATCGTTGGCGGTCCAACCGGAGAGCCCCAGCGTGAACGACATGTTGCCCAGATCAGCCACGTAGAACGACGGCATCCCCTTGCCGAGCAGATAGACCGAGAACCCGCGGGCGATCGGAATCAGTCGTTCCAGGATGTGAATGCGGCGGCCCCACACGCGGATTTCGTCTTCGAGTTCGCCCGTGTAGACGCTACGAGGGCAATCCAGCACGATGTTCCACGGCTCGAACACGATCCGCACCGGCTCGCCCGGTGTGAGGATGTAACGCATCGAACGCGGCCCGACGAGTTCCTTGTGACGCCGCAGGATGAAACAGATGTTGTGAACGTCGAGCGGGTGCAACTCGATCCGCGTGGCCGGAAGCGCCATCGCGGAGCTGACTTGCAGAAAGCCGCGGACCCAACTATCGGGCAGGTCGATCTTGACCTCTTTGTGCGAGGCCGCTTCGCCGCTTGTTTCGACTTCAAAGCCGCTGGGGTCGATCTCGAACGTCGTCGACTTGTAGCTGCGGATCTTCTGGAACTCGTCGTACAGCGCGGACGAGTAGTCGATGTTGGTCGTGCCGCAGGCAAACTCGCCGATGTTTTCGAACACTTCATAGCCGGCGCTGAGCCGGCCGTAGCTCGACTCGTCCTGACTGAAGCACTCGAAGGACACCTCGTCGGGATGGACCGAAATCACCGGATCGAGCACGAACCACCAGTCGCGGTTCAGATCGTAAAGGTGTTTGAAGTAGCGGCGTTGGGCCTCGCGGAACGGCTTCATCCGCCGCTCGCTGTCCTGGCGTAGATGCTCCATCTCGGCGCGAATCGACTCGATCTGTCCGGCCACCTCCTTGCGGCGGGCGCCGACCTGTACCCAATCGATCTCCTCCTGCCGGGCCAGCCAGGCTTTGTATTCGGTGCGATCCTTGGGATGCCACCGCAGGTCGGAGACCACCACGTCGTGCAGCGCGCTGATCGCTTCGCGGAACGGCAGCCGCTCGCGCAGCTCGCCGCGGAAAAAGGTCGGCTCGCGGAGCGTGTCGGGCGCGAACGACATGCTGGCGCCTTTGGCATTGCTCTCGACCCGGCTCTCGCCGAAGTAGGAATAGTTAAACTCCACCGCGCACCTCCACCGGGTGAACGGAGATCGGCAGTTCAATTTCCGGGTAGCGGTCGCGGATGTTCGCCATGGTGGCAATCGCCGCCGACTTGGCGCCGACCGCGCAGGTGGCCGACTGCCACGCCAGTAGTTCCGCGACGAATCGGGCCGTGGCTTCGTCGCGGAGCGCTTCCGACTCCAGGAACCGCAATACCCGCTGGCGGGCGACTCGGCCACGATTGACCCGAGTGAGCACACAGCGGAGGAACGGTTCCAGTTGACGCAGCCGGTCGAGGTCGCCGCTGGCGAATTGTTCGATGAAGCTGCTGGCGAACATCTGCATGTCGACGGCCGGATGCTCGCTCAGTTTCTCCAGATATTCCGGCCCATGCTCGGCGTCGAAGCGGCGGACGATCAGCTCGCGGCCGAACTGCTGCACGTCGGGCCGCACGCTGTCGCAGATGCCGACCAATACGTCGACCGACAGCTCGCCGCCCAGAAAGTGTTTTCGGAAGTAGTCGAAGGCGAACTGGCGGGAGTCGTCGGGCCGCACGTCCAACAGCCGCACTCCTTCGACCATGCCTTGGCGGAACTTGTCGACGCTCTCCTCGCACATTCGCCAGGCAGCTTCTCGTACCGCAAGCACTTGGTGGTCGGCCAGCGTGACCAGTTCCTTGACTGACAAGTCGGCGGCCGAGACGTTCCTGCCCAACGCCACGCCCCCCACTTCCTGAGCCGGCGTGGAGCGCGACTTGAGCAATTTCCAGATGGTCGGCAGATCGAGCGCCGATAGGCCGGGCCGGAGGTCTTCCTGGATGACTTTGGAAGTGTGGCTCGGCACGCCGTCCGGCGCGCCGGGGATCAGCAACAGTTCGGTAAGGCGAAGCACCATCCGCCGGGTAAAGTCTTCGTCCCCCTGAGCAAGCCGGGCGACGATCGGCCGCGACAGTTCACGCAGGTCCGGCTCCGCGTGACGCGTCAGCGCGACAAGCAACTCGAGGTCTTGCTTGAGCACCTCGTCTGGCAGTTGCTCGACAATGCGGACACCGATGGCGCGGACCGGCGGACTGCCCGCGCCGAGCAAGGCCGCCAGCACGTCGGCCGGCGGCTGCTTTGCAAAGGTCTCGTGAGCCAAGACGAGTTCGCCGGCGAGCGCCTGGACCTCGGGCAATGGATGGGCCAGCAGATCGCGGATCACCTCGCCACTGATGTTCTTCAAGCGTTCGCCGAATGCCTCGATCAACACGGCCGCCACATCGGAGGCGCGGGGACCGTCGTCTGCGCCGAACGCGTGCAGCGCGGCAAACAGCCGGCCCACCAACGCCTCTTGAGTGGCGGCGTCCAGCGAAACACCGCGCAGCGTCTCGCGGGCGAAGGCCCGCATGTCGGCGTGCAGTGAGCAGAGCAACGCGGCGGCGAACTCCGACTCGTTGAAGAACAGCGCCGGCTGGGCTTCGATCCATTGCCGGGCTTGCGCCCTGGCTCGTTCCAGCGCGCAGTTGGCGAATGCCGAAACCAGGCGGCGATCCGGATTGGCGGCATCATAGCGGTCCACCGCCAACTCGAACGCCAGGTTGGTCGTCGGGTCATACGGCGAGCCGAGCAACTGCAGCAGTACGTCGAGCGAGATGTCCCGGCAGAAGTCCCGACAGGCGGCCAGCGCCTTGGCGGCGAATTCATGCACGGGGCCGCAGCGGCTTTCCAGCAATAGCCGCAGCAACAGCGCGGGCTGCTGCTCCCACAACCGCGGAAACGCTTCCTCGCGGCCGATCGGCGATGGGCCGCCGGGGCTGTAGTCGCCCACACAGACGAACGTATTGCCGCCGCGGTCCGGCTGATAGCGCCGGCTGTGACGATACAGGATTTGATTGAACGCCCAATAGCGGGCGAAGGCGTCGCGATGGGTGGTGATTGTCTGGAGACCGCGCCGCTCGCGCCAGTTGTAGTTCGACCAGTCGTAGCGAACCGCCTGCTGGGGCGGTTGCGCGTCGTCGTCCGAATAGCAGAGCAGCAACTCCGCCGCCATGCGGCAGTAGTCGGGCTGAACCAACTCGCCCAGCCGGCACAAGGTGCGCCAACTGCGATTCCGCAAATAACGCCGCGTCTCGCGACTGTAGACCTGCTTGGGGCTTTCACCCAACGACGGCCGCGGCTGCTTCTGGTACCAGCGATAGTAGGCCGTGTTGTAAGACCACGTTCCGGAGGTCGCGTCGAACCGTTTGGCCAGCCGTCCAAACACCGCTCCGTCGCGGCGGATCTCGGCGGTCTTGAAAAGGTGACGCACCTGGCGGAAGTAGTTCGGCTCGAATGGAATCGTGTCGAGCAACGCCAACAGCGCCCCGCGGGCATGCTCGTTGTCGACGTCGTACAACTGGAACAAAAGCACAAAGTCGCCGGCCTCGGCGTTGGCGAGGTGCCGCGTCACCGCCATATGAAGCTGCTCGACGGGACCGTTGGCGACGAGTTGTGCGAACGGCTCGGACAGCGATTCGGCTTGAAAACGCCGGTAGTCTGCCAACTCAGCCTCGTTGAGCAGGTTGCGCATCGCCTGTTGGGCGACGCGACGGACCATCGGATCGCTCTTGTCGTTGGCAATTGCCTGTCGCAACACCTCTCGACTTCGCTCGCTGCCGCATTGCGCCAGCGCCCAGCAGATGGAATAATCGAGCATCTTCTCGCCGGAACCAAAAAGCTTAATGAGATGCGGTTCGGCGGCTCGCAACTGCATTTCCCCGGCCCGCCACACCGCCCGCGATAGCGGCCAGTTGCCGCTGGAGGCGTGTCCCTCGGCCAGTCGCGTCAGCACGGCCTGCTCTCGCGCGATTGCCTCGTGCGACGCTGTCTCCTCAAGCAACTCGGCGGTAACCAAATCGTCATCCGCCGCGGCTGTCGGCGGCAATTCGTCGGCGAATCCTTCGGAACGCTTGGCCGCCACCAGATCGGCAAACAACTGTTCGGCGCGGTCGGCGGTGGTGCTGACGGTGGTCTTAGTGCCTTCGGCGAGCACGCCGCCTTGCGGGCCGTGACGGAAGTTGACCAGATACCGATCGGGACCGGCCTCGCAAAGATCCACCTGAAACAGCTTGACGGCGGCCGACTCGCGACGATACAGCGTTATCTGCCGAATACGTTTCACCGCTGCCGCTTCCATTCGTCGCTAAGGAACAAGAACTTCCATCAGGCAGACGAGGCCTACGCTTAGCATACCGGCGGGGGGCGCGGTGTCAAGAAGATTATCAACGGTTCGCCGCAAACCTTACGCGGGGATCCGTTGGTCGTTGTGGAGTGCTTCGTTGCGGTCGAGAATGTTTCTGCGCCGTCAACTGGTCCAAATTGCCGGACCCGATGCGCACGGGACTTGCTGGCCTGCTTTGAACTCCCGGACTGGCGGGCGCTTAGTAGGTTCAAACGTCGTCTTGGGGTTCGGGCTGCGATACTTCTGTTGGTTCGCCCGGCTGTTCAGTTCGCAGCCGATTCCGAATTCGCCTGAACACTTCGGCGCATGCCAGAAATATGACCGCGCCGGCAAGAATCTCCGCCCAGTCCTGAAGGTACAACTCATCCTGCCCAAACACATAGCTGAGGACGGGCATGTAAATTCCGATGAGAAGCAGCAGCAGGGATAGCAAAACGGCCCCGACCAGCCAGCGGTATCTTCCCAGCGAGCGAAACGCCGCGGGGCCGGGTTCGCCGACGACGTTGAATGCGTAAATCAGTTGCAGCGTCGCCAGCATCGTAAAGGTGGAGGTGCGTGCCTTTTCGATAGACTCCTGATCGACGTAAAGTTCGATGAGAAACATTCCGAGTGCCAGAATGCTCATCAGCAATCCATGAAACAGGATCGTGCCTGAATTCCACCAGCCGAGAATCGGTTCAAACGGGTGGCGAGGCCGCCGCTGCATTAGTCCGTCGACCGCGGGCGAGAATCCCAATGCTAAGGCCGGCGGCGTTCCCGTGACAATGTTCAGCCATAAGTTTTGAATGGGCGTGAACGGTACCGGGAAGCCGCCTACGATCGCGAAGAGGATCACGAACAACTGGGCGGCATTGATCGTCAGCAAAAACACGATGAACTTGATGATATTGTCGAAGATTCGCCGTCCTTCCGCCACCGCAATTACGATGGTGGCGAAATTGTCGTCGCTGAGGATGATATCCGCCGCCTGTTTGGTCACGTCGGTTCCTGAGACACCCATCGCAAGCCCGACATTGGCATGCTTAATGGCGGGAGCGTCGTTGACTCCGTCGCCCGTCATCGCGACAATTTCACCTTGTCGACGGAGACCCTGCACGAGCGTCAATTTGTTCTGGGGGCTGACCCGCGCGACGACGTTCAACTCCGGCGCGAGGGTTGCAAATTCCTCGGGCGTCATGGCGTCCATTTCTGCGCCGGAGATAACCCGCTCGTGATCGTCCGCGATTATTCCCAATTGCCTGGCGATGTTCACCGCGGTGGCTTGGTGATCGCCAGTCACCATGATGACTTTGATGCCCGCTTCACGGCATCGAGCAACAGCCTGTCGGGCCTCGGCGCGCGGCGGATCGGAAATGCCGACGAGTCCGACGCAAATCAGGTCGCGCTCCAATTCTTCCGGCGTTGGTTCAACGTCGGCATTTTCCAGCGGACGATAGGCGAATGCGAGTACTCGCAGGCCGGCGTCCGCCAGGTCGTGGCCGGCCTGCCGTAGAGACTCGATGGTGATTGCTTCCCCCTCACTGTGCAGCACGCTGCTGGAAGCGTTGACAATGGCTTCGGCCGCCCCCTTAACGAGAACGAAGGGCTGGTTCTCGGGGGAAAGGCAGATCATGCTCATCCGTTTACGATCGCTGTCAAACGGAGCGCCGTCTAATATCTGCCAGCCTTCCCGCAGGAGATCAGGCTTGCCATAACCGACCTTGGCCGCCATCAGTTGCAGCGCCGCGTCGGTGGAATCGCCGATCGCTTCCCATTCGCCTGATTCGTCTTGTTGCAGTACGGCGCTGTTGCATAAAGCGGCGGATCGCAGCAGCCAGACCAGCGGCTGCTCGAAGTCGTCAACGGGGCGATTCCGATGGAGAATCGCACCCTTGCCTGACGGTGCATCGTTCGTGAACTGGTAACGTCGATCATTGGCGAAGATCTCGGTGACCGACATTTTCCCTTGCGTGAGCGTTCCCGTCTTGTCCGAACAGATAACGGTGACACTACCCAGCACTTCGACGGCATGCAGGTTGCGAACAATGGCTCGCCGCCGCGCCATGCGCTGCACGCCCAGCGCCATGGTGACGGTCACCACAACCACGAGTCCTTCGGGAATGATCGCAACCGCGAGACTAATCGCCGTCATCGCCATTTCCTGCGCTCCCCGGCCTTGCAGATAACCGATGAGTCCGACCGCCGCACACAGCACAATCGTGAGCAGGACCAATGTTCGTCCCAAGCCGGCGAGCTTGAGTTGCAGCGGCGTCGGTTTTTCGACCGGGATCGCGAGTGTCTCGGCAATGCGCCCCATTTGCGTCGCTGTCCCGGTGGCGATGGCGATGCCGCGGCCATGCCCGACGTTGACGATCGTCCCCATGTAAGCCATATTCCGGCGTTCTCCGATCGGGAGATCGCCGGGCGGCAAAGGTTCCACATTCTTCAACGCTGCGGCAGCCTCGCCGGTCAGCATCGCTTCGTTTACTTCGATTCCGACTTCCTCGACCAGGCGAATGTCTGCAGGGACGATATCTCCCTCTTCCAGCAGGATGACGTCGCCTTGCACCACCGTCTCCGTCGGAATCGACTCGACGTCGCCGTCGCGAAGCACCGTTGCCTGCGGAGAGGCCATCCGTTTGAGCGACTCTAAGGCACGCTCCGCCTTATACTCCTGGACGAAGCCGACGATGGCATTGATGATGACAATCGCTCCGATGACGATGGCATCCTTGATATCGCCCACAGCGAGCGATACGCCAATGGCCCCTAGCAGCACGGCCACCATGAAGTTGGCAAACTGCCGGAAAAATAACCCAATTGCCGAAATGCGTTGCGGCTCGGGCAGTTTGTTGGGGCCGTAACGGGCCAGCCTCGCCTTCGCTTCCGCAGCAGTCAGTCCGATTCGCAAATTGGTCGAAAGAGTCCGCTCGACTTCCTCCACAGCCTGCGAGTGCGCAGTGGCCGTGGCCATCGCCGTGTCTGTCACGTCCAAGTAACGAGTCTCCTTAAAACAGCGGGGCGCCGCGCCGAGGCGTTCATAAGCCACGGAATGTTTCAACGGGCGTGCGCAGTCCGGTCTATCCTAGCAAGTAACAACGATACTAGGCAAAGCCGTCAGGCGGTATGGCTGCTTTCTCGGACGATTTCATTGACTCACCCCGCCCAAGGAGGTTTAATACAGCGGGAGTCGCACTCTTGAACGAACGGAGAGGCCGATGCATGGCGAGACAACATCTGTAAAGCGGACCACAACTTTGCCGACTCCACTCCCTCCGGCCGCGCCGCTGTCTGAGAATATCGATCGCGCTGGTTGGAAAAGCCACAGCGATCGGAAACCAGGGTTGCGAGCTAGGCGAGAGTTGCTGTGGCTTGCTCTGGTGGTTTGGTTGAGCGCCGTTGGCTGGACGAATCATCAGGCCCTCGCGGCGCCGCCCAACATGGATGGTCAGCCGGCGGTCTGTGACGCAGATCGCCGCTTTGGAACGGCGATCGTGTGGGCGGAGTCACTGGACGAAGCAGCTCGGCTTGCCAAGGAACAAGGCAAGCTTGTCTTTGTGCTGCAAGTCTCCGGCCACTTCGCCCGCGATGCATTCACGTGAAACAATGCCCAACAATACAGGGCGGGCGCCCTGTCGGATGTGGCGGTGGGCGAGTTTATCGGCGAACATTTCGTGGCCGTGTTTCAGCAGGCGGGCGATTTCGAGGTGCTCAGCGTCGAAGGCAAATTAAGGAAGAACGGCGGCAATGTGGCCACGAGCTTCTGCACCTCGGACGTTGAGGTCATTCATGCCGTCGGTGGGCCGGTCTCGGCCGTCCGGCTGCTTGAAGAGGCGCGGTGGGCGGTCGATACATTCGAGCAAGCCCGTCGTGCGGCGGCCAAAAGCCCATCGCGACAACGGGCCGCGATCGAACGCGCCCATCTGGCGCAACTCAATACGACTCCCGACGACTTCCTGTGGGAAGTGCAGCAGCGGATCGCCCAAGCGAAGCATGAATATCGCGATCGGCTTCGGGACCATCTCAATCGCCGCTCCGCGGACGAGACGCAACGGCCGCCGCAGCCTGCGCCGCCGGTTGCCAAGGTCATCGCGCGACGCCTGGCGGCTGAGCATTTCAAAGGCGATCGCGCCCACCATATCTTCGCCGCCGAACCGCTGCCGCCGTTCTCTGAGGTGAGCCAACTAATTTTTGAAGAACTGACGAATGAGACCTACGCCGGGAATCGGGATCTGGTCGAATTGGCGGCCGATCGGTTGCAGTCGGCCCAGCAGCGGGAGGCCTTGGTCGTGCTGGTGCTCTACAACGGAGGGTATGGACCAGAGCGAGACCGCCCCGACAAGGCGACCGAGCAGTTGCTGGCTTCGTTCAGCGAAGAGCCACTGCGTGCTCCGCTTGAATACTTTGAAGTGGTCGAGTTGCCGATTCGCCAGTTGGCTGCGCTGGCGCGGCTGGCCGAATTGCCCATTTATGAACTCGACGGCGGATCGACCTCGACGGTACTGATTACTCGAAGCGACGGAACACAGCTTGGCGTCATGCCGGGCGGCGCCCTCGAACCGGCTGCGTTGGCGACCTTGTTGTGGCCCTTTGCGGTGGAGAACGTGCTGAAGCAGGCGGCGAACTTGGTAGAGCAGGGTGAATCGCAGCAAGCGCTCGACGTATTGCGGCAGATCACCGCCGCGCCGCTGCCGGAGGATTTGGCGCTGCGGCTCCATCAACAGATCGCCGACACGACTTTTGCGAGGGCCGAAACGCTGGCGGCCGCAGGTCGCACGCGCGACGCGTTGCGACTGCTGGTGCTGGTCCAAAAGGAATCTCCCCAGGAGCCCCTGCGGACGGCGGCCAATCAACGGATCGCCGAGATACGCGCCGGGGGACGACCGGCACGAAGCGCGGCGGCGACGAAGTAAAACATTCCGAATCGATCCCGCCATCTCAAGAGGTACCGATGCGATTGCTCCGCTACACGTTGTTCTACGCCTTGACGTTAAGTTGCGGCATGGTGCCGTTTTGTTCTCCGGCGAATGCGAAAGAGGAAGCCCCAGCCGCCGGCCAGCCGAACTTTTTGCTGATCTTTACGGACGACCACGGGTACGGCGACGTTTCGACCTACCACCAGTCCGATGTGCGGACGCCGCACATCGATTCCCTGGCCGCCGAAGGAATGTTGTTCACCACGATGCGCTCCAACTGCACCGTTTGCTCGCCGTCGCGAGCGGCCCTGTTGACCGGACGGTATGCCGATCGCGTGGGCGTGCCGGGCGTGATTCGCACCCATGCCGAAAGTTCGTGGGGCTACTTCGACCCGTCCGTCCCGACGCTGGCCGACGAGTTGGCCGAGGCAGGCTACCGCACGGCGATCGTCGGCAAGTGGCACTTGGGACTCGAATCGCCCAACACGCCCAACGAACGAGGATTTCATTTCTTCCATGGTTTCCTCGGCGACATGATGGACAGCTATGTCACGCATCGGCGTCACGGCAACAACTACATGCGCCGCAATGGCGAGACAATTACACCCACCGGCCACGCCACAGACCTGTTTTCCGACTGGGCGGCCGATTATCTCCGCCAGCGCGGCGAGCAGCCCGAGCAGCCGTTCTTTCTCTATCTGGCCTACAACGCTCCCCATTTTCCCATCGAGCCGCCGGCCGAGTGGCTGGCGAAGGTCAAGCAGCGGGCACCCGAGCTGGACGAGAAGCGGGCGCGGAACGTCGCCTTCGTCGAACATCTCGATGCCGGCATCGGGCGGGTGCTGGCCGCACTGAAAGAGGCCGGCCTCGACAAGAACACGGTGGTCGTATTCACCGCCGACAACGGCGGCTCGCTGCCGCACGCCCAGAACAACGATCCCTGGCGCGACGGCAAGCAGTCGCATTACGACGGCGGCCTGCGAGTGCCGTTCATGGTCCGCTGGCCGGGTCGGATCGAGCCTGCTTCGCGCAGTGATTATGCGGGGCTGGTGTTCGATCTGTTTCCCACGTTCCTCGAACTGGCCGACGCGCCGCCGGCCGACGACCTCGACGCGGTGAGTCTGGTCCCGGCACTGCAAGGCGAGCAACTTGCCACGCGGCGCGACCTGTACTTCACGCGCCGAGAAGGGGGCGCGGCCTACGGCGGCAAGACCTACGAGGCAATCATTCGCGGCGATTGGAAGCTGCTGCAAAACGATCCCTACAGCCCGCTCGAATTGTACAATCTGGCCGACGATCCGGGCGAGACCAAGAACCTGGCGGCCACGAATCGCCAGAAGGTACAAGAACTGTCCGAGGCGCTTCGCGGGCACATTCAAAGGGGCGGCGCCACCCCTTGGCAGAAGCCGCAGCAAGGCGAATAGTCGTCAGTCCAATTGCCAGCGATGGGCCAGGCTCGTACCCAGCAGTTGATCGAGTCGCCGAACCTGGGGACGAAAGTGGTGCTGGAGTTGCTGCTGCATTGTATCGTCCATGGTCGGCCGCTCGTTCTCCGCATAGGGCCGATAGAGCAAGTTGCGCACCCAGTGCGAACGCTTGGCTCGGCCCCGAATGCCGCCCCATCCCAGCCGTTCGCAGGCGCGGGCGATCCGTTTGGCGGCCTGCGCCGCGCGGCGCGATCTGGGCTTGGCGGCGGGCATCATCTTCTGCCGCATGGCGGCCGTCAGCTCGTAGCCCGGTAGCGATAGGAACGTGAACAGGTCGTCCGCGAATCGCTGCGGGTCGGCCTTCAGTTCGTCAAACACGGCAACGTGGAGTTGCGTCCGGGGAAACCGCTGGAGATACATCTCCAAGTAGGTCGCGTAGTCGCCTCGCTCCAAGAGCGCGGGATCGTGCTCCAGCGACTCTGCGAACGTGCCACTGAAAAGTCCATTCTTCACGGAGTCTAAATAGGCGGAGAATGCCCGCTCGATCGGATTGCGCAGGCAGACCAGAAGTTTGGCCTCGGGCAGGGTCTGGCGAATTCGGTCCGCCGCTTTCCTGGAATAGAGATAACCGTGCGAGATCTCGCCAATCACCGCCTCGTCGCCGGCGGCTTGAAAATGATCTCGATACCACTCGATGCCGCGCTCGAAGTGGTTGTCGAAATAATAAGCCCCCTTGGCCGGCGCCATGAAGACGTTTGGGTGCGCCGTCAACACCTGATAGATCCAAGTCGACCCCGCCTTGCTGGTGCCAATGTACAAACAGTTCGGCAGTCGCGAGCTGATCCCAGGAGGACCGTACGACAATAAGTCCGACGAGGTTTGCAAGTTTGTTTGCGTCATCGAGTCATCTCCTGATTGGCCGTCAGCGTCTGGCGAACGTGTTTGGTCCACCGGACTGCCGGTTGCAGCCAGGCGGTTTCGCGAATCGCACGGGCCGCCTGAAATACGAGTCGTTCCCGCGCCTGGCGCCAGCGATTGCAGGCGACGGCGCCTTCGGCGAGCGGAACGGCGGAGGTCATGAAATGTCGTTTATAGGACTCCGCCCCCTTGCCCAGGTCGATCCGCCGGATGCCCGTCGCCGCGCAGGCCTCGGCCAACCGCAGCAACAGCACCGAACCGGGCGAGTACCGGTCCAGCGCGTGATTGTAGGCCGAGATCCACCAGTGCATGGTCCCCTCACTACGAATTCCGAAATGGAGCGCCGCCAGTTCGTTGCCGCTGTACAGCGCCGACAGGGCGCCGCGGCAACCGGCGTCCTCGCCACGGATCAGAACGTCCAGGACGGTTCTGGCCCAGGCCTGCGACCAGATATTGCGGCAATGGTTGCGGCTCAATTGATCCGCTTTCCAACGCAACAGAGTATCGAGCACCGTACGATCGTCGCTCTCCAGTTCGAGGCGGAGCGGTCCGACCTCGCGGTGCATCTTGCGGGCCTTTCTTTCAAGCGTCTTGAGCCGCGATTCGCCCTGGGCCTGCTTTACGGACAGATAATGCTCATAGCCGCTCGATAGATCGATTAGCGGCGAGTCGGCCGCGTTGAGATGCGCAGCGGCGCACCAGGTTTGGCTGCGGGGAAGATGATCGAACCGCCACTGTCCCAGGCGGCAGGCCCGCAGTAGTTCGGCATCCTCAAGCGTGGCACCTTTCGCCAGGATCGCCCCCTGGAAATCGTTGATTCTCCATCCCACCGGCCGCCCCGTTCGTTGGGACAAGCGCTGGAAGGGGAAGAACCCGGCGATTTTCCCGTCGTCGGTGATGACGGCGATCTCGACGTCCCGGCGCGCGCGGGCGACCGCCAGCGTGAATGCGGGATCGAAGAACGGACTGTCGTACGCTAAGTCGGCCGCGGCCAAGCCGCACCAGGCGGCTCGTTGGGCGTCGGTGAGTCGATCGGGGGTGATCAGTGAAATATCCACGACTTATCCTTGCGACGGTGACTCAGGCGACTCGATTGCCGACTCGGCGGCCAGCCGCGCCGCCGCCGCCGCCAAGGCGAGCACGAACCAGTAGTAGCGAACGTAGGCGAAGCTCAGAAAGAAGCTACTCACCATCAGCACGATTAACACAACTAAAAAGGCGGTGGTCATGGTCCGCAGTTCCGGATCGTCGGCCAGCCTGCGCGAGTTAAGCAATTGCCGCACGCTGACCGCCAGAATGGCCACGATGCAGAGCACGCCGAACAGGCCGTTCTCGGCCGCGATCTCCAGGATGGCGCAATGAGCCATGCGTTCTTCCGCGTGGACATGAATACCGAGGGCATCGGCTTTTTGCAGAAATTGCGACGGAAAATTGCCCGGTCCCACGCCTTGCAGCGGACGGTCCGCGAAGATTAGCGCGGCCGCGTACATCTCGCTGAATCGACCTTGGGTCGATTTGTCGACTTGCCTCAAATCGGCTTCACCTTTGGCAAAACTCGCCAGATCGATCATCGTTAGTGCCCGCGTGCGAAGCTGGGGCGAGGCGAGCGCGATCAACGTGGCCGCCACTGCCAGCAGCGCCACATGGCGCAACCTGATTTGCCCCAGCGCCGCCATCGCTCCCACCATCACCAGGCCGCTCAACACCGCACCGCGGCTGGCGGTAAAGGCGATCGTCAGCGCGATGATTGCGGCGGCCGTCG
>JBGTJT010000147.1:0-3007 GCA_041744995.1 Pirellulales bacterium
TCCAGTTTGTGGCACTAGCGGCCGGTTTTCCAGCGCTAACCGGAGGCTAGCGCCTTCGGGCTGTTGTTCAATGGCGATTTTTTCACAGGATTGGATGTCTCAAACGCCACGGAAGGAATGCACGGATGAGCCACAAGAAGCAACGTGTTGCACAGAACAAGCAAAAGAAGCAACTCCGGCGAAGAAAGCGAGAACGGAACAGCCGCCAACCAGCACCGGCAAGGCTTTCGCGCAAGCTGACCGAACGCCTGGATGACGCTTACGAGTTGATTCGCTGCGGCGACTACGACGAAGCCGAAGAGTTGCTCCAACAGCTCGATCGACGTGGCGCTTCCTACCCTGAAGTCGTCGAAGCGCTGATGTTCCTCTATCAGATGACGGGCGACCGCGAGACCTGTTGTGAAGCGGCCGAGCGGCTGACGAAGCTACGCCCGCGCGACGCCGAGGCTCGCATCATGTACGCTCAGGAATCGATGTTTTGCGGCCGGGCGTCGATCGCTTTGGCGAATTATCAAGAGTTCATCGAACGCTGGCCCGATCATCCTCACGTCGCCAAGGCCAAGCAAGCCATCGAGATTCTCGTTCCGGAAACAGAACGGAGGATGAAAGAATCGCCGTTCCCGCCGGAAAACGCCTTCCAATTGTGCTGCCTGCACGAGCAATCTCTGGCGTTATTGCAGCGCGAGGAGTATGCGGATTGCGTCGCGAAGTGCAAGGAGTTGCTCGCCAAGGCACCCTACTTCGCTTCGGCTCGCAACAACATGGCAATTGCCTATTTCCAAAGCGGCCTTACGAAGGAAGCCGTCACCGCCGTCGAAGAGACGCGGCGAATGCTCCCCGACAACCGCTTCGCCCAAGCCACGTTGGCGAAGCTGTATTTCTTTTCGGGACGGGTCGACGACGCTCATCAACTCGCCGATCAGATTGTCGACGATCCACCAACCCAGCAAGATGCGATCACCACGGCTTTGGAGGCGTTCGCTTTCCTGGGACGCGATGAAGACGTGGTTCATCTGGCGGAAACAACTGCAAACGAAGCACTTTGGGATGAGCAAAGCGAAGCGATCAGGCTGCACTACTTGGCCTATGCCAAATGCCGGCTCGGCGACAAGAAGACCGCGATAGCGTCGTGGAAGCAGTGCTCGAAGCTGTTCAAGCGACTTGCGGAAGCCGGCCAGAACCTCGACGACTTGAAGGGCGGGGAAGGACATGCTCCGTGGGGAGCTTCCTTTAACAAGTGGGTTCCGCGAAAGACCATGGATGAAATCGTCGACGACATGCGAGGCGGGAAAAGCCTTGTGCTCGCTCGTTATCCAGGCATCGCTGCACTCATCCCGGCGCTCTTGGATCGCGGCGACCCCGTGGGACGCGAAGCCGCCATGCGATTGGCAATGGCCGACCGGTCGCCGCCGATGCTAGACGCGCTGAAAGACTTTGCTTTCGGATCGCGTGGTCCCGATGCGCTGCGGTTCGAGGTTTTGCACTTCCTGCGCGAGCGAACCGTCATCGACGGCGGGCCTCACCACTTCTACAGCCGTGGCAAGTGGGCGGACATTCAACTGCTCGCGGCCGAGATTAGCGGCGAGCCTCGGCCTTCAGGTGCGTCGGCGCGCGTGCTGAGCTTGCTGGAGGACGGCTTCCACGCCATGCGCGAGAATGATTACGAGACGGCAGAGGCGGCATTCTCCGAGGCGCTCAGCGAAGAACCCGACAACTGCTCGGCGGCTTACAACCTGTGCGCGGTATGGATGCGACGTGACGGTAAGGAAGGGGAACGCCGGGCGATGCCACGCTTGGAACAACTGCACAGAGAACATCCCGACTACACATTTGCCGCTATTGCGCTCGCCCAGCTTGCGGCTAGGGCCGGCGAGTTTCAGCGAGCGCGAGATTTGCTCGCCCCGTGCTTCAAGATGACGCGGTTGCACACTTCCGAAGCAACCGCGTTGTTTGCCGCTCAAGCTCAGATTGCTCTCGATGAAAACGACTTCGACGCCGCCGAACGAGCGTTTGACGTGCTCTGCAAGATCACGGACGAAGACGATCCGCAAGTCATGGCAGTTCGTCGTCGCATCGACAGGGCCTCCAGTAAGAAGGGACTGCGAGGGCTTTTTTCGTGGTGATGGCCTATCGTCGTAGCCGTGCCAGTTCCTTGTCGCAGATAAATCCAACCCGGTCGGCTTGTTGCATGGCACCGGCCCACCTGGCCACCTCGCTGCCGCCGGCGGCCCTGACAGCCTGAATCACGGGCTTCAGGCACTGGCAGATGTCGTCGGTCATCATTCCTTCGTCGCTGCATTCGACTTGATAGCTGCCGTCCTTCATCAACTTGAGCGCCAGAGCCTTCGCGTTTTCAAGGTCGCCCCGTTCGACAAGCAGCGAAAGCCCCTTTTGAACGTCGGCATAAGCTTGCCAATCCACATCGAAGTTGTGGTTTATCATGCGTTCGTCGAAATCGGTCGCACGATCGATGGCGGATGACACGTCGGCCACGAGCAGATCCACCGGCTTTTCGACGGCCAGCCGATCTTCCAGTTCTCGCGCGACAACGGCATGCTCCCTGGCGATCTCCAGGATCATCCCAATCAAATCCGCCTTGGTCCGCTTGCGCAGCTCCCGGTCAATCAGCGGAAAGCGATCCGCCTTCGCGAGCTTGCGAGGTCTCTTCGTTGGCTTCTTTGCCATGTTGGCAGTCCTTTCTTCAAGCGCCCAGTGGCTTTTGCCGCGTCGACTTCCGCGTGCCAATCTCGATTAAGTTTCTGGACAGATCCAACGTGAACATAAACCTGCCGCAAAGGACGAAGGGCTGCTTGTCCAATCAAGTCGGGGTGAGAGGCGCTCGTTTGAACCGCTCGTCCTGGAATTCATTTGGGTGTAACTCGCATCCCTCGCGTGCTAGCACGCGGTGGCGCAAGGAGTTGTGTTGCGTGCTAGCTTGCCAAAAAGTGGACCTCCCGTGGTAGAACGGAATGGTTGAATAAAAAACGCCATTCCACCCAAGGAGGTC
>JBGTJT010000148.1:0-14044 GCA_041744995.1 Pirellulales bacterium
ATCGAAGGAGAGGCCGTGCCGCCCGGCACGAGAATGTTCACCATGCGGCTGACTCATGAAGAATTGGTGAGCGGACAAGGCCAGTTTCTGGAGACGGCCGAGGAACTGGACGTCGTCACGCGGGAACTGCAGCGGCTCGAAGCGGTGACTGAGGGAATCATCGCCGGCAGGCAGATCCTGCAGCAAAAGTACGAACAGCAGAAGCTTGCCGGCCGACTGCGGGCACGGCGACAGGGGCTGCTGTTGCACGGGCTCAACGATGAACAGGTGGAGACGATTCTGCAAACTCGCGATCTGTTGCAAGCAATGGACGTCTACGCCCCGCAACCGCCCGCTGCCTGCGAGGCCCTCAACGGCGACCTGGAGCACGTCATGACGGTCGAACGATTGGAAGTGGAAATCGGCCAGCAGATCGAGGCCGGCGGCACATTGGCGGTCCTCTCGGACCATTGCAGCCTGTATGTACAAGGAATCGCCTACGAGGACGACGCCGAAAAGATCCATCGCGCCGTTGAGAACCAGTGGGCCGTTGCCATGGCGCCGCGGCGCGGCGAATCATTCGACGCCACGAGTGGTCAATCGCTTGACATCTTGTTCGTCGCCGGCGAAGTGGAACGCACCAGCCGGGCGTTCCACTTCTACGCCGGCCTAACCAATGAGATCGTCAGCGACGAAAGACGTCACGGGCGTCGTTTTCTCCAGTGGCGTTTCAAGCCGGGCGAGCGGCTGGAACTGCAAGTGCCGGTCGCCCAGTTCGCCGATCGCTACGTACTGCCGGTCGGCGCGGTAGTCGAGGACGGGGTCGAGAGTTTCGTGTTCGTTCAGAACGGAGACTTATTCCAACGCGTGCCAGTGCATGTGGAACATCGCGACCGCCGGCAAGTCGTGATCGCCGCCGACGGCACCCTGTTTCCCGGCGCCCAAATCGCCGGGGAGGGCGCCTATTACATGAACATGCAGTTGAAAAACCAGACCGGCGGAGTGGATCCGCACGCGGGACATAGTCATTGAATTCAGACTTCGAATCGCAGACGGGTACGAAGCCGTCTAGCATTTCTGAAATCTGAAACCCGAAATCCGAAACAAGACGCCTCGCCATGCTCAACGCCATCATTCGCTTCTCGCTGCGGTATCGCATGTTTGTCATTGCCTTGTGGCTGGTCACCGCCGGCCTCGGCGCCTGGCAGGGGATGAAATTGCCGATCGATGTATTCCCCAACCTCAATCGCCCCCGGGTGGTGATCTTGACCGAAGCTCCCGGCCTGGCGCCGGAAGAGGTTGAGTCGCTGATTACCATTCCGCTGGAGACCAGCCTCAACGGAGCAACCGGAGTGCAAGCCGTGCGCACATCTAGCGCTGTGGGGTTGTCGGTCGTGAATGTTGAATTCGACTGGGGAACCGATATCTTCGTGAATCGGCAAATTGTGACCGAACGAATCGCCACCGTGGCGGAGTCGCTGCCCGAGGGCATTCGACCCCAGTTGGCGCCGATTTCTTCGCTGCTGGGACAGATCTCCATTGTTGGAATGTTCAGCGAACAAACGGAGCGATCGAAGTTGTTCGAGCTGCCTTCGCCGACGGTGCCGGAACTGGCAGCGCTCCATGAAGGAAGGCTTTCGGAGCTGCTACGGGAGGCGTTTCAGAATCACGATTGGCCGTTAAGCGACTCGGCCAAAGTGATGGTCGACCAACCGCAGCGACGGTGGTTTATTCGCGATTTCGATCGGTCCCGCTCGTTCGCGATTGTCCGCCACGAGAATCGACTAGAAGTCCATCGAGCCACCGATCCGATGGAGCTCCGCACGCTGGCCGACTGGGTCGTGAGACAGCGGCTGTTGACCGTGCCCGGCGTGTCACAGGTTTCGGTAATGGGGGGCGGACGCAAACAGTTTCAGGTTCTGATCAATCCCGATCTGCTGCGACGGTTCGACGTGACGTTGCACGACGTCGAGCGGGCCGTGCAGCAAAGCAATCAGAATACCACCGGCGGGTATCTCGACAACCAAGGCCCCAACGAACTGCTCGTCCGTGCGTTGGGCCGATTGCAGAACGTTGCCCAGCTCAAGGACGTCGTCGTGGCCCATCGCGACGGGCAATCGATCCTACTGCGGCAGGTGGCCGAAGTCGTGGAGGGACCGCAGGTCAAACGAGGCGACAGCGCGGCCTTTTCCCGGGACGACGAAGGCCGCTTTGTCGGCGGAGCGGCTGTCGTACTTGTAATCAACAAGCAACCGGACGCCGATACACGCGCCGTAACGATTGACACGTCGTCGGTGCTGCGAGATCTCGCCGCCTCGCTGCCGGACGACGTGGTCGTGGTCGAGGATCTGTACCAGCAGAGCGATTTCATCGATCTAGCGATCGACAACGTCGAAGAGGCGCTTCGCGATGGTTTTATCCTGGTGGTGATCAACTTGTTCTTGTTCTTAATGAACTTCCGCACCACGTTCATCACGCTGACGGCGATTCCGCTGTCGCTGGTGACCACGGCACTGGTGTTCCATTTTCTGGGACTTTCCATCAACACCATGACGCTCGGCGGCTTGGCGGTGGCCATTGGCGAATTGGTCGACGACGCCATCGTCGACGTAGAAAACATCTATCGTCGCTTACGCGAGAACAGCCGCTTGGGAAAACCGAAGCATCAACTGCTAGTGGTCTTTCAGGCGAGCGTCGAGGTTCGCAATTCAATCGTGTATGGCACAATGATCGTCGTGCTGGTCTTCCTGCCGCTGTTCGCATTGCAGGGCATGGAAGGCCGCTTGTTCACACCGCTGGGCATCGCTTACATCGTGTCGATCCTGTCGTCACTGTTTGTCTCGCTGACCGTCACGCCCATACTTTCGTACTGGTTGCTGCCGGCCATCGCCGATCGCAAGCACAAGGAAAGCTGGCTCCTGCGTTGGTTGCAGGCGATCGCTTCGCGCATCATTCATCTGGCGCTGACCGCCAGCAAGTCGATCTTGCTGCTGGCCGCCATGGCGGTCGCCATCGCCGCGGCGGCATTATGGCAACTGGAACGGGATTTTCTACCGCCATTCAACGAAGGGGCCGTGCAGATCAATGTCATGTTGCCGCCGGGTACCTCGCTCCGCAAGTCCAGCGAGATCGCCCTTGTTGTCGAGCAGCGTCTGAAAGCGGTTCCTGAAATCACGGCGTTCGTTCGCAAGTCGGGCCGCGCCGAGTTGGACGAACACGTGATGGACGTAAACATATCGGAGATCATCGCCTCGCTCGATCCGCAAGCGGAGCGTGGACGCGAGGAGATATTGCAAGCGATTCGCGACGAACTACATGAAATTCCGGGCATTGTAGTCTCCGTTGAGCAACCGCTGGCGCATCTGATCTCGCACATGTTGTCCGGAGTGGAAGCCCACGTGGCGATCAAGTTGTACGGCGACGACTTAATCGTGCTTCGCCGCCGAGCCAAGGAGATGGAAGCGGCCATCGCTACCGTGCCAGGCGTGACCGACTTGCAGGTCGAGCAGCAGATAGTCATTCCCCAAGTGCAAATCGACATCGACGGCGACAAGCTCAAGCTGTACGGCCTCACCCGGGGCAAAGTGAACGAGTTTATCGAGACGGCCATGCAAGGGCGCGTCGTTTCGGAAGTGCTCGACGGCCAACGGAGGTTCGATCTGCTGGTGCGATTTGGCGACGACTATCGCGAGGATCTCGACGAACTGCGGCGGCTAGCTATCGAACTGCCCGAGGGGGGGCACGTCAAGTTGTCCGAGGTGGCCGAAATCCGCCGCGGCGGGGGACCCAACACCATCAATCGCGAGCAAGTGCAACGGCGGATTGTCTTGCAGTGCAATACCACCGGCCGCGGCCTGGTCGACGTGGTGGCCGATATTCAACGCGTACTCGAACCGCATGTGGCGCAACTGCCGGCCGGGTACTTTCTCGAATATGGCGGCCAGTTCGAGAGTACCCAGAGCGCCACGCGAACGATCGGGCTGCTGTTCGGCGTGTCGCTGCTGGGGATGTTTTTGCTTCTCTACACGCTGTTCCGCTCGGCCAATCTAGCGTTGCAGGTGATGATCGCTTTGCCCATGGCCTTTATCGGCAGCGTGGCGGCGTTGTATGTTACGGATCAACGACTGACGATCGCAGCGATTGTGGGCTTCATCTCGCTCTGCGGAATCGCCTCGCGAAACGGCATTTTGTTGATCAACCACTATTTGCATTTGGTACGATACGAGGGAGAATCATTTACCCGGGAAATGATCGCCCGCGCCGGTCGCGAGCGGTTGGCCCCGGTGTTGATGACCGCGCTGACCAGCGGGATCGGTCTGGTGCCGCTGGCCCTGGCCGCCGGTCAACCAGGCAAGGAGATTTTATACCCCGTGGCCACCGTGATCATCGGCGGACTGCTGACCAGTACGGCGTTGGAGTTTTTGGTTCGTCCCGCCCTGTTCTGGAAGTTTGGCATGGCCGCGGCCCATCGATCTCTAAATAGTGCCGAAGAACGGATCGAACTGGTCGAGGAATCGCCGGAGAACCTGTCTCAAACTGATTTACGAACCCCTATTGAAAGGATTGATTGAATGTTGACTTCCCTGAAACTGCTGTTTCCCCTGGCTGTGGCTTCTGTCTTGCTGGTCGGTTGTAAATCCGATGCGGATAAACCAGCCGTCAAAGGCCCGGCCGCCAACGGTGAACACGACGATCATGACCACGATCATGACCATCACCACCATCATGAACCAGGCCCGCATGACGGCGAGGTCTTCTCGCTGGGCAAGGGAGATTATCACGTCGAATTGGTCGAGACGTCCGACGACGTCCTTACCATTTATATTCTCGATGCCAACATCGAGAACGAGGTGCCGGTCGACGAGGCTAGCGTGTCGCTGAGTCTGTTGGTGGATGCAGAACCCAAGCAATTCACGCTCACCGCCGTGCAGCCCCAAAATGGCATGGCGTCGCAGTTCACCCTGGAAGATGCGGGCGCGGCGCACGGCGTCCACACCGCAGGCTCGAAGGCCAAACTGACCGTCGATATCGCAGGCAAGCAGTACATCGCCGATCTGGATCACCACCACTAATCGGTGGAATCGCTGTCATTTGCCATGCGGAGCACTCGCCGGCCCGCGGTCGCATCTGGGCGCCCGCGGGCTGACGGCGTGTCTACGGGTGCGGTATCTCCGTGGCCCCTGGGCCGCGATCTGCATAGGATATGCTGGCGACCGTACGAACTCGTTGCTTGTCCCGGCCCCCGGAGCTACAAAACTTGGAATTTCGACTCGAAGCACCGTTTCTTCCGGCTGGCGATCAACCGCAGGCGATTGAGGCCTTGGTCGCCGGTTGCCGCGCCGGGCGGTCTGCCCAGACGTTGATGGGCGTCACCGGCAGCGGCAAGACCTTTACCATGGCCAACGTCATCCAGCAGGTGCAAAAGCCGACGCTGGTTCTGTCGCACAACAAAACGCTCGCCGCGCAGCTCTATAGCGAGTTCAAGGAATTCTTCCCGCACAACGCGGTCTGCTACTTTGTTAGCTACTACGACTACTATCAGCCGGAAGCGTATATCCCGCAGCGCGACATCTACATCGAGAAAGACGCCTCGATCAATCAGGAGATCGACCGACTGCGGCTGGCCAGCACCAGCGCGCTAGTGAGCCGGCCCGATACGATCATCGTGGCCAGCGTCTCTTGCATCTACGGCTTAGGCTCGCCGGTCGACTACAAGGCGATGATGGTACATCTCAAAGTCGGCGAGGAGGTTGATCGCGACGACATGATCAGCCGCCTGGTCGACATCCAATACGAGCGGAACGACATCGAGTTTCAAAGCGGCCGGTTTCGCGTCCGCGGCGACTGCGTTGAGATTTGGCCCTCCTACGAGGAATATGCGTTTCGGATTGAGTTCTGGGGAGACGAGATCGAGCAGTTGTCGATCATCAATCCGACCAGCGGCGAGGCGCTTAGCAGCGAGCCGGCGCTCTATATTTATCCGGCCAAGCACTTTGTGCTGCCGGAGGAGCGGATCGAGTCGGCCGTGGCCGAGATCAAGCGGGAGCTGGAAGAGCAGTTGGAGACGTTCCGCGATCAGGCCAAACTGCTCGAGGCGCAGCGACTCAACGCCCGCACTCGGTTCGACATGGAGATGCTCATGGAAGTCGGCTATTGTCCCGGCATCGAGAACTACTCGCGTCCACTGAGCGGGCGTCCGGCGGGCAGCACGCCCGACACGCTGCTGGATTATTTCCCCGACGATTTCCTGCTGTTTGTCGACGAGTCGCACGTGACCGTGCCGCAAGTTCGCGGCATGTATGCCGGCGACTATAGCCGCAAACGAACGCTTGTCGATCACGGTTTCCGGCTGCCGAGCGCCTTGGACAACCGGCCGCTCAGGTTCGAGGAGTTCGAGAAGCGGATCCGGCAGACCATCTTCGTCTCGGCCACTCCCAGCGATTACGAGCTGCAGCGAACCGGCGGCGAGTTCATCGAGCAGGTGATTCGTCCCACCGGTCTGCTTGATCCGGTGATCGACGTGGTACCGGCCCGCGGCCAGGTGCCGCATCTTCTGGAGCAAATCAAGGAACGCTCGGCCGCCAGCGAACGCGTCTTGGTCACCACCCTGACCAAGCGCCTGGCCGAGGATTTATCCGCTTACCTAAATGAACACGGTGTCACCTGCAAGTGGCTGCACAGCGAACTGGACGCCTTTGAGCGGGTGGAACTCCTCCGCGACCTTCGGCAGGGGCGGTTCGAGGCGCTGATCGGCGTGAACCTGCTGCGCGAGGGCCTCGACCTGCCGGAAGTTTCGCTGGTGGCCATCCTGGACGCCGACAAGGAAGGTTTTCTGCGGAGCGAGACGTCGTTGATGCAAACCATCGGCCGCAGCGCACGCAACGTGAACGCCAAAGTAATTCTCTACGCGGATAAGATGACCAATTCGATGCAGCGGGCGATCGAAGAAACCAATCGCCGCCGGGCGTTGCAGCAGGAATACAACGAAGCCCACAACATCACGCCGCAGACGATCATCAAGAGCATTCGCGCGGGAATCGAAGCGGAGGCCGACGCCCACCGCAAGGCCAACGAAGCCGTCGGCCGTACCGACGATGCGCAAATGATTACCGAAGAGTTCATCGCCGAACTAGAGGCAGAGATGATCCGCGCCGCCGATGAATTCGACTTCGAGCGGGCGGCCGCCTTGCGGGACCGGATCATGCAACTCCGCGAGTCGGTCGGCAAGCGGTTGGACGAGGTCGCGCTGGAAAGCGGCACGCGAGACAACCGAGGCAAGCGCCGCGGTCGAAAAAGCGGCGGCAAGCAAGCGCGCGTGCCGCGGCCGAAACGGGCCTAACACAACAAAAACAGGACGGCGCGCGAACGCCGTCCTGTTTCGTTTCAAAGTCGTCGGACGCGAGACTTAGGGAGTCTCGGCCGGCTCCGACGGCAATTCGGCCGGCGGACTGATCTCAATCTCGTCGATTTCGACCTCGTCGATTTCGTCGACCTCGAACTCGTCAACGGGAGCCTCGTCGACCGGCGCCTCGTCAGCGGGCGTCTCGTCCACGGGGTATTCGTCGACTGGCGTCTCATCGGCCGGCATCTCATCGGCCGGCGTAATCACATCGACATCGACATCGGCCGGTTCGTCGGCGGCGCGCTCGGCGCAACCAAATGCGAACAACCCGACACAAACCATCATCAACCAAGCAAGATTCTTCATCACTAACCCTTCCAAAGTGCAAAGCAAAACTACGCATTCGAGAAACCATTTCTCGATTACAGGGCGGCAACCTATTCGAGGCGATCCGCTTCGTCTTCGACGTCGTCCACGGCGTCCTCGATGGCATCCGCCGTATCGTCGGCAACGTCTTCGGCACCGTCGACGGTGTCTTCCGCGACGTCCTCGACGCCGTCGGCGGCATCTTCAACCCCATCCTCAACGTCATGCGCTGCGTCGTGTGCGGCATCGTCAACGTCGCGAGCGCCGTCTTCGGCCTTATTGCAGCCAAACGCGAACAAGGCCACGCAAACCATCATCAACCAAGCCAAATTTTTCATCAAAAGTACTCCCATTATTACGGTTACGCCGTTTCGAGCGGGACACCCCCGCTTGTTTCTCTGCTAGGTACGATCCATTGCCCGTGGTGGAATATTCCCCGCAGGCGGCAAAGAATCCACATTTTTTGGCGAATTCTCTCCAGATCGCTCCCTCGGCTTGCCAAAGAGTAGCTTTTTTGCAGAAAAAAGTCGGTAGACTCGTATTGGCGGGGAAAATTTTTTACCAATAGTAGAGGCAGCCCGGTTTGTACCAATCCTGCTGTGCCGGGAATATTCTTGCCGCCCTGGTGTATCTCACTATATGGATACCGTCATGACCGATGAGCCTGATCGCCTCGACCTCACCGAGTTGGTCGTAGCCCACTACCGGGGGCTATATGGCTACGCCTATCGGTTAGCGGGATCGGCCGCAGACGCAGAAGATTTGGTTCAACAGACTTTTTTGGTGGCACAACAGAAGCTCGACCAGATTCGAGACGCCTCGGCGGCGCGGTCGTGGTTGTTCACCGTTTTGCGAAACAACTATCTCAAGAGTCGCCAGCGACGTATGCCGCTAGGGGAGAGCGCCTTGGAGGCGCCGTTGGAGGAAGTACCACAGCAGGGAGTGGATGAAAGTCCCATCGACGAAGAGCGTCTACGGCAACTCGTCGGCAAATTGCCTGAGGAGTTCCGACTGGTAATCGCGATGTTTTATTTTGAGGAACTGTCCTATAAACAAATTGCAATGGAACTCGAGCTGCCGCCCGGAACCGTCATGAGCCGGCTGTCGCGCGCCAAACGGCATTTGAGAAGCAAATTGCTGGAAGCGGGCGAGATCGAACTGGCGGGGTCGGCTCCGCGAAATTCCGATCCAACAACCGAACAAGCCAGTGACTAACCTATTGCTGGCAACAGATTGAGGTAGCAAGGATTCGCCGGGCCAATTAACATAACCACCAGCTCGATTTTCCGCAGCACGATCACCGGGACTTCACACGGCAAGACTCAACACTGCAAGCAAACAGTCGCGAAATGAATCGTCACGAAATCTCAGAACAAATCGACGCCTGCCAGCTTGGCCAGCTTGATATTCAAGCGCCGGAGTTCGACGAGCTACGCGCGGCGATCGCCCGAGAACCTTCCGTGCGAAGGCAATTCGAGCGCGCGCAGGCGGCGGATCGGCGGATTCGCGACGCGCTGCTGACTGTCGAACCGCCCAGCGGTTTTCAGTCGCGGCTGTTGGCGGCGCTCGCCAAATCCGAAGCGGCGGAATCTTCTTCTTCCGTGCCGCCCGATGATACTGTGTCGGCCGCGTTGCAGAGTGACGAGGGGAGTGAATCCGGCAGTGAGATCGAAGCCGGCAATCAAATCATCGTGGAACGCCGCTTGCGCCTTTCATCTCGTCGCGGGTGGATCGCCCTGGCGGTTTCCAGCGCGGCGGCGTTGCTGATCGCTGTCTGGCTGGGAAGCTCGCCGACGACTAACGTCGCGCCAGGCGACTTGCCCGAATTGGCGATCCGCTATCATCGCGGTTTCGACGCAACCCGCGATTGGAAACCGCTCTCGCAGCGGCCTCCGTTGGCGCCGGCCCGTCAGCTTGAACAGCGTCTGATAACCGGATGGTTGGAGGCCAACGAATTGCTCGGCGATCGTCGCCGCGGCTTGGCCTTCCGGCTCCAGAGTCCGACCGGCCTGCCGGCCACTCTGTACACTATTGAGGGCAATTGGACCGGTCTGGCCGACGGCCCGGTTGCCGCGCAGCCGATTCGTACCGGCGGTCTCTGGGCGGCGGCTTGGCAAAGCGAAGGGCAATTGTTCGTGCTGGTTATCCCCACGCAGGATCCGAACGCGTTCCGCCAATTCCTGCCAAACCGCGGTGGTCTGGCGAGTCGCAAGCCCGTTCAGATCACCGCCAGCTAGCCACGCAGTATTCTGCTACGAGTCCGTGAGACCATTCGCGGGCTGCGTTAAACATCACGATTCGTCCTCAGCGTATCGAACAATACGCTGACGGCGTTAATTCCAAATCCACCCAGCGCCTGCCGGGGGAATGGCGTCATCGCGGGTCTTGCTCAATTCGGGAACCTTAACGTCTTTTTCAACAATGGGCCAAGGATTGACGTCCACGCCGCCGCTGGCGCTGACAATCCAGTTGCGGCCGCGTTTCACTGCGCTGGCTTGCGTCGGCACGGTCCGCGGCGGATTGTAGGCGGTCAGCAGGAGTTTATCTCCGTCGAGGATATACTCCATGTCAAACTGGGCAACCTCGGCCAAGTTGTGCTTGCGGACTAGCGCGGCAATGACCGCCAAATCGATGCAGTTGCGAAGCATGCCAAAGGTGGTCTCTTCCTTGCACAATTCCGGATACTTTTCGGTAAACGTATCGGCCCAATTCTTGGCCACTGGATTCGCCTTGCCCGTGGCGGTCCGCTCGCCTTCGGCGGTAACTAACTCGTCTTCGGTCATGGCTTGCACGCCCGGCCCGCGCAACTCAAACGCCAGGCCGTCCTCGCTGACGGCGATGGCGTCGTACTTGGGCGCCAACCACCAGCGGGGCATCATCTGGCTGTTGCGGGGAGAACGAACCATGTTCAGGTAGCTCGACAAACCGCGAATCGGCGATTCTTGTAGGCCCATCGCGATCCGCTTCATCTGATAGTCGGCGCCGACCAGCACCCTGGCGAAACGGCAGGTGTCCGGCACGCCTTCCACGCTGATGATCTGCGGCCCCAGTAATTCTTCTATTTCCAGCAGTGTTTTTTCCGGGTTCGGACCAAGCCCGTCCCGTTCCTTTGCCTTCTCGGCCAGGAAGGCACGTAGCTTTTGGATCCCTTCGGGCCGCGGATCAATCGAACAACTGATCGGCTGCGGCTGCGGCGCAAAGGCGGAACGCATCGCCACGATCAAGTCTTCCAGATGCAGCACCGGCAGGCCGGTCGTCTCGCCGACGGTGTCCGCGCGGTCGTTGACTACCCACCCCTCGGCCGGACCGGCAATGACGATGTCGTTGTCGTCCGGATAAACGAACACGTATTGCACCCGCTGCAAACCGCCGAGATAAAGTAGCTCCTGGGGCAGTTCCTCGATCGAAGTTTCATGGTGGCGCTTGACGTCGGCAAATAGTTGCTTGAGAGAAATCTTGCGCATCGGCGCCTCGGCCTTAAGCTGATCGGCGATCGGCTCAAGGGCTTTCCGTCGGGCTTCGACCACGTCGTTCAGCAGCTCTTTGCTCGGCTCCAGCGCGTGCAGAACGCCTTCGGTATCGATCAACACCCCGCCCACGTCGCGGCGATTCTGCTGGTGAAACATGAACCCGGCTTCCGCGGGCAGGATCGACAGTGTCAACAACGCTGTAATGATCGCCGCGGCTAAGGCGCCGCATGACTTGCGAACCAGCATGGCCTCGGTCAAACGCATGAGAATTCTCCTGACTTGATTCGTTCCGCTCGCCGACAATAATCGGCCAGGGACGGAAGAAGGGTCCGCCACGGCAGATTGGCGATTCGCTAGCGCTGCTGTAGCGCAAAGAATCCCCTGCCGAGCGGTTCTTAATGTTCCAGCCCTTAGATTACTTGAAACACTCCCAACATGCAATAAAAGTGTCGGCCCGCCGGTTCCGCGGAAATTCAATGGTAAACTTAACTTATGGGCGGGCCTGCTTGCCCGGCGGGGCTGCCTCTCGGGTTGCATGGGTACTCCACCGAGCGGTATGGTGGAGGGGATGCCCGCGGCGGGCAGGTCTTGGCGACCTGTCCAGGGGGCCGGTGGACCTTTTCGTTAGCGCCACGGCGTTCGCACGGTCAGAGGACCGACAGACTCCACGAGACGGCGCCGGTGTGGGGCGGATGATCATTCTTTCATGCTAGCCTATCTTGTCATTCGCGAAGGCTCGAAATGGACCGACGTCTACCGGCTCGTCCCCGGCGAATCGGTCACCATCGGCCGCGCTCCGACCAACCACATCGTGACCAAGGACGAGCGGTGTAGCCGGCACCACGCGGAAATCTTTCTCAATGAAGATCAATGGACCCTCCGCGACCTCGAAAGCCGCAACGGCACCGCGATCGGCGACAAGACGGTGCGCGGCGATTACGGGCTGCAACCGAGCGACGTGATTCGAATCGGTCAGACGCAGTTGAAATTTGTCGTCGATCTTTCCACCGTATTTCCCGACAGCAGCAGCATTACCCGCCGCAACGGGAACGATGGGGATGACGAAGCAACCGTCACTACCGGCGGCTGGGCGACCGACGACTCCAGCGTGCTGGCGGTCGAGGAACCGACCAAGATCACCCACCGCACCGACCAGACCAAGTTCCTGATTCCGCGCGACCCGAGCGACGGGGACTCCGCCGTGCCCAAGGTGGGCCGCGCCGCGACCACCCTTTGTCGGCTGGCGTTTGAGTTGGCCAAAGCGACCGACCTCAACCAAATCGCCGAGGTGGCGCTGGCCGGCATGTGCGAGGCGACGCAAGTCGACTCGGGCGGCGTACTGCTGTTGCCGAGCGATTTTCGCGGCGAAGCGACCGGCGCTTCGCTGGAACTGATCGCCTCGCGGACCCAGGCGGAGCATCGCTACCATCGCGTGTCGAACTTTCTGGCGACCACGGTGATGCTCGACGGCGAGGCAGTCTTGGCCCGCAACGTGATGGACGACAGCGTCCTGGGCGGCCGCGACAGCCAGGGAGACATCCTGGCCAGCAGCGTGATCGTTGCACCCATCCGCCGGGGCCGCAAGATTCTCGGTCTGGTGCATCTCTACTCGACCACCGAAGAAGCCGTTCCCGATCAGGACGATCTGGAGTTCACCCTGGCCGTGGCCGATACGGTCGCCGTGGCGCTCGACAATCTCAACCGCCGCATGCAACTGACCGACGACCTGAATCACATTCGCGTCGAGGCGCAGCAGCTTCGCCAGCGGCTGGGAGTGACCAGTGAGATTATTGGCGGCAGCTCCGCCATGGCCAAGGTGCATCAAGAGATCGAACGAGCCGCCCCCAGCCGCGCCACCGTGCTGATCCGTGGTGAAAGCGGCGTCGGCAAGGAACTGGTCGCCCGCGGCGTCCACTTCGCCAGCCCCCGCGGCAAGGGGCCGTTTGTCTGTCTTAACTGCGCGGCCTTGTCGGAGACGCTGCTGGAGAGCGAGCTGTTCGGCCACGAGCGGGGCGCCTTCACCGGCGCCACCGACCGCAAGATCGGCAAGTTCGAGGCGGCCGACAAGGGCACCCTGAGGCTCGACGAAATCGGCGAGATGAGCCAATCGATCCAGGCCAAGTTCCTCCGCGTGCTGGAAGGACATCCGTTCGAACGGATCGGCGGCGCCAAGCCGATCAAGGTCGATGTGCGGGTGATCGCCGCCACCAATCGCGACTTGGAAAAAGACGTGGCCGAAGGGGCCTTCCGTCGCGACCTGTACTTCCGCCTGCACGTGGTCGAAATTGTCGTCCCCGGCCTCCGCAAACGGCCGGAGGACATCCCCGACCTGGCGCACTTCTTTCTGCATCGCTTCAACGAGGAAACCGGCCGGCGAATTAAGGGCTTTCGCATGGAAGCGCTCAACGCACTAAAGCAATACCGCTGGCCGGGCAACGTGCGGGAACTGAAGAACGTGATCGAGCGGGCGGTGGTACTCGCCCGAGGAGACATGATCGAAATGGACGATTTAACACTGTCGAACCTGGCCACCGCCGGCGATTCGGTCGACGTCAGCGCGGTCAAAGGCCCCGACCAGGACGAACTCATCAGCCTCACCGAAATGGAGCGCCGGCACATCCTCAACGTGCTGAAAAATACCGGCTGGAACAAAAGTCGCACCGCGCAGATTCTGGGCATCGAACGTTCGACGCTCGATCGAAAGATTCGGCGGTACGATTTACGGGGCGAGTCGCCGGGGCGGGAGTGAGGTTTGAGGTTTGAGGTTTGAGGTTTGAGGTTTGAGGTTTGAGGTTTGAGGTTTGAGGTTTGAGGTTTGAGGTTTGAGGTTTGAGGTTTGAGGTTTGAGGTTTGAGGTGTGAGGTTTGAGGGTTGAGGTTTGAGGTTT
>JBGTJT010000149.1:0-3548 GCA_041744995.1 Pirellulales bacterium
GATTCGCGACGATCGCGGGCCGCTTCGGGTTGCGCTGCCGGACGGTCAGCGCCGGACTGTTTGCGCTCGCGCGGTGCCTCGGGTTGCGACACAGGTTGGCTAGCGGCGGCTTCCGCCGGGTCAGTTTGCGTTCGTGATTGCGCGCTGGCCTGGTTTCTCGTTCGTGTGCCCGCTTGCGGACTGCTGGTAAACGTTTGCAGTTTCGCAACGAATTCGCCGTGGTCTTTGATCATCATTTGCGCAAATCCTTTTACCTCCTCGCTGGTCGCCTTCTGTTGCGCAATCTGCGCCAGGGCGATTTCATTTTTGTTCTCCATAATCAGACATTCCACGATCTGCTTGTCTCCTCCCAACGCAGCTCCTTGCTCACCTCCAGTCCGTCGTTGTCCGCGAGATTCAACTCCCGCGTCGTCTCGTTGAGGTTGATCGGGCCGATTGTCGGCCTTTGGCTGGTTCGGACGTGGCTGACTCTCCTGGGCTACAGCAAACCCAGAAAATGCCAACCCGATCAATGCCGAAGCAGCGAACAGACTTCCACCAAACTTAATCCTCATCGCAATAACTCCTGTCAAAACTGAAATAGGGGAAAACCGAAACGGTAACGGCTTTCCCGCAATCCCTGTGCCGGGATACGAAGCGTGAGTCATTGGGACCTAGCGTTAGAGCGAGAGCTAAATAATTCCGCTAGAAGCAAATCCTGGCCGCGCGCCCAACGGCCCAAGGCAGAGCAGTTTGTCGACCAACGTGGTTGTTAAGAACCCAAACGCTCAGCTTTTTGTCGTTCACGAACAGCGCGAAGCTATCATCGCATCACATCGCACGCCATCGCCTAAGTCGGCGATCCGCAAAAAGGCTTGGGCGATTCCTTTGCGCTCATCGGGTTGGTCCGCTCGTCGCAGCGGTTCGCCGCCAACTCAAGTTGGATGAATTGCCGGGCATGGGCCTTATTCTTCGTCGATCCGGCTTTTCAGGTGATAGAGAGTGGACTGAAATCAAAATTACGTCGGCTTCGGTCAAGCTTCGCAGTTCATTGGATCCGAGACCTCGGAGCCGCTCGCCGCAACTTGGATCCGATAGCATTGAAATGACTGCTGCGGAAACCTTGTTCAATATCCCACAATTCGACGCGTCCCTGGTAATCGGTGAACACCACGTTTGCATCGGGGCTTACAGCAATACACTTCACTTCCCGGGAATGGCCTACGAATTGAAACGATCGAGGATGAAACGATCGGGGACACCCATCCAACGTCGCAATCGCTTAGCATGACAGGGTGAGAAAGATGAGTGTCCCCTGGGGACGCTTCATGAAAGGCAGCGAGGCGGCAAGGGCCAGCGGAACGTTGCGGCGGCGTGGGGGGATGCGATTGGAGATGCGAGGCAGAACGGAGGAGACAGGAGCGAGTTGAGACGTGACAGAAACTGGACCGCCGATCACCGACGGCTGGTCGCCGACCGAACGATTGGTGATTGCCGCCGTCAGGTCGGCACCGGCGCAGAAAGGTGCCAAGGCCTCGGCCAGTTCGCCCGGCGAGCTATAGCGAGCGTTACGATCCTTGGCCATCATCCGCTCGACGATGGGCGATAACGCCGGGGGCAGATCGGGCCGCAGGTCAGCCAGCGCCGGGGGCGCGGTCATGGTGTGAGCCAGGAGCTTTTGCACCGCCGACTGGCAGCCGTCGCCCGCGAAAGGAGGTTTGCCGGTCAGCAGCTTATATAGCGAACAGCCCAGGCTATAGATATCGGCCCGGATGTCGGCGGAGCGCGATTCGATCGCCTGTTCCGGTGCCATGTAATCCACGGTGCCCATCCGTTGGCCATCATGGGTCAGTTCGCCGCCGGCGGCGATCGGCCCATCGTCGTGCAAGCGGGCCAGGCCCAAATCTAACAACTTGACCACGCCCTGCCGGGTAAGCAGCATGTTGGCCGGTTTAATGTCGCGGTGGAACCGGGCGACAACCCGAGAATCTTTCATCCGCGCCCCGGGCAGGATCTTCAAAGCCACCCTCTTTTCCAACCTCTCGTGGACCGCCTTATAGACGGCCCCCATGCCGCCTTCGCCGAGCTTGTCTTGCAGACGGTAATCGCGGATTTGTCTCGGCGCGTCGCTGGGCACAGAGTCAACCATAGGCGAGTGCGTGGCGTCTGGCCTCCGGGCGATGTCGATCGTCTCGTCGGTGATCGGGACAGCAGACACTCAAGAACTCCCGTGGTCAGTTGTCAACAATTGGACCGGTGCCAGTGATGAGAACTGTTGAGTGTCTGGTTTCTTTCCCTTCTGCGATGTGAGGGGAGCTGTGCGAGAGATAGCTAAAAGTCTTCCTTGTCGAAAGAATCTTCGTCCACATCGCCTTCCCTGCGCAACTGGCGCGAGTAGCGGGATAGCGGCGTTCTCTCGCGGTCCAGCAGGTAGGCCAAGTCGGCGGTGCGGTAGCAGATTTGCATGACGAGTCGTTCGATCGATGCCTCGTCCCGCAACCCTTCGGAAACGGCCCGCTCGATCGAATGCCGTACTCCCCAGCGAAACGACTCCGCTGGGTTCTTCGCGTCGACGACTTCGCGGGCACAGAGAAAACGTCGCTGGAAGTCGGCCGCCTCATCCAGCGTTACCTCCAACGCTTGGGCCAGCCTGTCCACCGGCCAACGCTCGTGTTCCGCGCGCTCCAGGGTTCGAGCGTCGTCGGGCATCAGTTCTTCATACCGGATGTTTCCGATGCCCAAGTGATCTTCGTAGTTGGCAAAGCTGTACGCGAAAATCTCCGCCGCCAGCAGGTGATAACGAACCATGACCGCGCCGGGTTCCTCGGGCTCCGGCAGCGAGCCGATGCCGTCTCTGTCGTCCGGTAGCAGATCGCGTAATTCGCGATGAATCTGCTCGAGCCGCTCGGGGGTCGGATCCTCGGGAACCTGCGTGAAATAGTCCGGAGCGATGCTCATCATCCGCTTGATCTCGGCGGTCTTTTCCGGATCCACGTCGCCGAACGTGTCCTCCATCTCAAAATCGCGGTCCACCAAAACGGTGTCGCACAGCACTTCCACCAGGAACGCCCACATGTCGATGTCCGGAGAATGCGGCGAAGGCCGGACGGTGGGCGGCTCGCCAAGCGGTAGATTCGTGTTTACGTTGTCCCAATAGTTCGCCTCGTCCATTGCATCGAGCAGCAGGACTCGCATTATCGAGTCCCCTTCAGACTCAATGTCCGCCGTGATCAGCTCTTCCATTGTCTGGTAGACCTGGGCGACAGCGGCCGCTCGGGCGGCGGTTACTGGCGACACCTCGGTGTGCTCGTCGAGCAGCGCTCGAGTCACTTCCAGCAGCACGCTCTGCTTCTGGCCCTGCGTGAGCCGGTCGAAGACGGAGATATCCTCAGACCACCAATCCTCCTGCTCGTCCCAACCGATCTGATCGGACAGGTATCCGACCGCCGCGCAAAACAGCCGTGCGTGTTGGGCCGGCAGCGTCATTTCCGGTTCGTTCAGGTTCGACCACATCGCGCCCTCTTCAGCTATGAATCGAGTTGGATGGAACACATCTAGCGACGCTCACG
>JBGTJT010000150.1:0-2448 GCA_041744995.1 Pirellulales bacterium
CCGCACGGCGACCGTGGCGGCCGAGATGAAGCCCGTGTCGACGAACCAGCCTTGCCGTGGATCGATCCGAAAGCCGGCCGTCGTCTCGCTCGCCCAGCGCCGCGCCTGTTCGCGCGGGGCGTCGTGTTTCACCCGGAAACGATGCAGTCGTTCGAGCTGGATCGGCCCGACGCGAAAGCTCGGCAGCGGCAGCATCTCGCCGCTCTCGCGGTCCAACTCGGCCAAGTCCTCGCCCGGGAACAACTCGACAATAAACTTGGCCCCGTCCGGTTCGCCGGCGGAAGCCTCGGCCAACAGCGCCGGTGTGGCGGCCTCCTGTTCCAACCGGGCGATCTCTTCCCGCAGGGCCACCAGCGGCGACTGCCTGGCCCGCGGCAGTTCGCTCAATTCAAGTATCAAGGCGTCGTTGAGCGTGGGCGCGGTCTGCTTCCCATCACAGCCGCAGCAGAACAGCAACCAGGCGCTGGATAGGAGATAGAATAAACGCACAACCGGCGATCCTTCGCGGGGACAAGATTCAAGACAGCGGCATGGTACCGCTAGCACCGCCTGGGACCAAGAGCAGTTGGCATGAAGGAAATGAAGCTCCACGACGACTCAACCACCCGCGCCGCGCAGTCGCAGAAATCCGCGACCACGGCATTTGTCCGCAATCACTCGAGGAAAAAGTCGACGTGGTTCAAAGCCCCAAAGGGGCGGTCCTATGAAAGCCCAGGGCAAGGTCAGGCCAGCGAATGCGCCGCCTGGCCGTCGCCCTGGGTCGGGGGGCGATTAATACCTTCGGCCGAGCAACAAGCGTAGCGCTGGCAACTCACTCGACCGAGGCCGAAACCGAGGTGCGCTTGGCGCTCACGGACGCGACGCGTGGCGTGTTGCGGCCTCGGTAGCGTCGTGCGGCGAAACAGGTCAACGACTCGGCCGCTGTTTCGGACGGCTGCCAACCCAGGGCGGCACTCGGCTTGCGCCTCGCTTGCCCTGGGCTTCCATAGGACCGCCCCGTTGGGGCTTGGCTCGAACGACCATCTTTCCCACGGCACTCGCCACAACAAGATGGAACAAAACTCGGTTGAACCAAGATAGCTTCAAGACGTCGATTTTGCGCAGCCCATGCACTCCCTCTCTGCGCTCTGTGCCTCCGTGGTTCAAGTCGGTGCTTTGGATAGCTGAACCGTCGCCCTTCGCAAATGAAGACGCTCTCGCTACTGAAACCTGAAACCTGAAACCCCTACCGCTTCAAATCTTTCGCCGACCGCGGCGGCGGTCTGGCTTTGTTATGGCCGGTTCGGGGCGGCGGTCGATTGGTTTCGTTTCTCGCCGGAGAGTGCTTGTCGTGGCGGAGTTGCTCTTGCCGTTGACTCCGGCTGTCTGCGGCAGTTCAAGTTGCAGCATTTCGGCCAGACCGGCGGCGACCATCTCTGGGCCGCTCACGTAGCGCCCCGGACTGATCCAGCCCGCGATCTCCGATTCACCGCAGCCGAACAGCTTGGCCAGCAGCAGGTCCATGTCTTTTTCCAAATGCCCGAAATGCCGCGCCCACTCGGCCGCCTCGGCCAGCCCAACATGTTCCTCGCTTTGCCATTTCATCGGATGGAACAACAGCACGCTGTAGGGCGTTACCAGCCGGCGACGGCAGGCGGCGAACGGCCACAGCGCCGCGGACGAACACTCGCCGGTGATGATGCCCGTGGCGTTGAGACCGCGGACAAGCATTAGCGTCATCAGCGACATGGCGCAATAGGGACTGCCGCCGGGCGAGTCGAAATAGATCGTGCATTCTCCGCCCGGCTCGACGCCGAGTAGTTTTTCGGTCAGTTCCGCTTCGTTGTCGGTGAGATCGCCGACAAGGGCGATTTCGATGGGGCCTTCGGATTCGCGTTGTTCCATTTGTCGTTCCTTCAGAGTATCTTCTCGGCAGGCGCCAATCGCGGTCGGCGTGCGATCCTTGCGCTTGCGTCGTGAATTCGATGAGGCTCGCCTCGCTGCGAGCGATGATTCTTTTGCCGTCGATTACACCGTAGTTGATTACACTGTGGCAATTACACCATGGTAGTTGTACGGCGACCGTCTGTTCAAGCAAACGGCCGAAAATTTGCGGCGATAACAGGGGATCGTGGCGGCGGCGATGCTTCACGCCGCCGGCCGGGACAACTATACTATGGAGTCCGGCCTGCCGGCGCGCGATTCGCCTCCCCCGGCAGGCGCGGCGACCGGGCCATGACTTGCTCCCTCTTAGAATGACCGCAAGCGAATGGGTATTCGTTTTCATTGTCCCAACGGACATAAACTGCACGTAAAAAGCTTCCTGGCCGGTAAGAAGGGCATTTGCCCCGATTGCGGCGCCAAGGTCGATATTCCGTATCAATCAACGCGGACCAGCAGCAAGGGCGAGGGAAGCAATCCCGTCAGCCAGGCACCCCCCGACACGCCGCTGGCCATGCCGGTCGAGCC
>JBGTJT010000151.1:0-8684 GCA_041744995.1 Pirellulales bacterium
CCGGATCGATGATGCTCCAGGCGAGTTCCACCTCGTCGCTGCGAGCGAACAGGCTGGCGTCGCCGGCGAAGGTGTCCAGCAGCAGCGGCTGGTAGGCGTCTGGCAGCCGGCCGGAAAATTCCCGCGAGAAACGGAAGTCGAGATCCGTCATCCGCAATTTCATCTGACTGTCGGGCACCTTGGTGAGAAAGTGCAACTGAATGCCTTCGGCCGGCTGCACCTGAAGCACCAGCCGGTTGCAGTCGCAGGCCGCCGTGCTGGACTTGCCGAACATCATAAAGGGCGGCTCGCGAAACTGGATCACAATCTGCGTGGTGCGGCAGCTCATCGCCTTTCCGCTGCGGAGATAAAACGGCACGCCTTGCCACCGCCAATTGTCGATGTACAGCTTCAGCGCCGCGAAGGTGGCCGTCTCGCTCTCCGGCTCGACGTTCGGCTCCGAGCGATAGCCGTCGTACTGGCCGCGAACCGTGGCGTCGGCAATCTGCTCCGCCGAAAGCTTGCGGACCGCTTGCAGCACCTTGACCTTTTCGTCCCGGACCAGGTCGGCGTTGTAACGTACGGGCACTTCCATGGCCGTAATCATCATCAGTTGCAAGAGATGATTCTGAAACATATCGCGCAAGATGCCGGCCGACTCGTAGTAACCTGCGCGGCGACCGATTTCGACCTCTTCGGCCACGGTAATCTGCACGTGGTCGATGTAATTGCGGTTCCACAGCGGCTCGAAGATCGCATTGGCGAACCGCAGCACCAGCAGGTTCTGCACCGTCTCCTTGCCGAGATAATGGTCGATGCGATACACCTGCGATTCGTCAAAATACTCATGCACGGTGTCGTTGAGCTTTCGGCCGGTCTTCAGGTCGGTGCCGAACGGCTTCTCGATCACCACGCGGCGAGGGCCATGCTCCTCGCCAGCCATGCCGTGCTTGCCGAGTTGCGTCACCGCCGGGCCGTAGAACCGCGGTGCGGTGGAAAGATAATAGACGCGGGTCGACGTCTGGTTTTCTTCTAACTCGACCAGCCGCGCCTTGAGTTGCTCGAAATCGTCGTCGACGCCGATGTCGCCCGGCTGGTAGTGGATGCTGCCGGCAAACTCCGTCCATGAGCCGGCGTCGAAATCCTTGCCGATGAACTTGCGCGTGGACTCCTCAAGCGCCGCGCGCCAGGCCTCGTCGCTGAATTCAGTTCGGGAGTAGCCCACGATGCACAGCGGCAACGGCAGCCGTTTTTTGCAGAAAAGCGAATAAAGCGCCGGAATCAACTTGCGGCTGGTCAAGTCGCCGGAGGCGCCGAAAATGACCATCGTGTTCATAAGGCATGACTGATGCTAAAGGGAAGGCCAGGGTCAAAAGCAGATCGTTCAGTTCAATATCGTAACATATGGGCCGCTGCCGGAGAGGATCGCTTAAGTTCGCGGTACGAATTCCACCGACGTGATTTTTTCGGCCTCATATCAGCCGGGTTGCGACTGAGCCTCGATCCACTCTTCGATCAAATGGAGATTTTCCGCCAGCGCTTCTCCATAGAAGATATGCCCCGTGTCGGGGATCTCGACGAGTCGGGCCTGCGGCACGTGTTCTTGCAAGTGCTGCGTCTCGGCCGCGCGGATCACTTTATCGCGACTGCCGGCCAACAGTAGTACCGGGGCGCGGACATGCGCCAGATCGTCGGTCAGATCCAGCTTACGGATGCCGGCGATCAACTCGGTCAGTGCGTGCAGTTCGTGCTGGCCGAAATCGGCGAACAGCATGTCGAACACTGCGTCGGGCAGTTCCAGCTTCTGCCGAGCCAGTCCTTGCATGAAGCCGCGATACATCCAGCGAAAGCGGCGATAAACCTTCATCGCCGTCACCAGCACGAACTGTCCCGGCCGCCAACGCGCCAGAAACTGCCAAGTGCCTAGATGCGATCTCCACTTTCCGCGGGCAAAGCCGCTCAGCGCCACCACCGACGCCGCCAGGTCCGGCTGGTGCGCGGCGACGGCCAAGGCGGCAAACCCGCCAGTCGACCAGCCGATCAGGTGGACCGGCTCCCCTCCAAACATCTCTCGGGCGGGCGTCGCCAGGCATTCGGAAAAAAAATCCTCCGTGACGTCATTCCGATTGAAGCCGTCGGGCGCTTCGCTGGGAAAATGGGCCGGCAGGCTGACGGAGATCCATGGCAATTCGCCCAAGCGAGTGTCTTGCAGCAGCGCCGGCCACAGATTGGCGGAGACGGCGATGCCATGGGCGAACACCAGCGGCGGGCCGGTTCGTCCCGCTCGGCCGTCGACGACCGCGATCTGGTGACCGCGGACCTCGAACGAACATGCGACGGCCGGCTGGAGTTCCGGCGGCGGCTCTTGAAAATGGGGCGACACGATGGAGGCGATCCAAATTGCGATCGTGAAATTTTGTCAGGTTGCGAGTATAATCGCTTCACCACAGGCGGGGAACACTGCCTTTGCTGAAAGCAGGAGCTGCTGTTTGACGGATTCAACGTGTAAAACACCGCACATCATCATAGCCGGCGCTGGGATTAGCGGTATCTGTCTGGCGATTCAGCTCAAGCGCGCCGGGCTTGCCAGCTTTCAGATTTTCGAGAAGTCGTCCGACGTCGGCGGAGTCTGGCTGCAGAACGATTACCCCGGCGCCGGCTGCGACGTTCCCTCGCACTTGTACTCGTTTTCATTCGCCCGCCGCTTCGACTGGTCGGAGAAATATCCCCGCCAGCCGGAGATTCTCCGCTATCTGAAGGACTGCGTGGCGCGATTCGGCGTCCGCGAGTCGGTCGAGTTCGGCACGGCCGTTGAAGAGGCGCTGTATGACGAACGAGAAGGGATCTGGCGGATCACCACCAGCGACGGCCGCACGCACACCGCCGATATCTTTGTCAGCGCGGTGGGCCAACTCAACCGGCCGCACATTCCTGACTTCCCTGGGCTGACGAGCTATCAAGGGCCGCGGTGGCACACGGCCTGCTGGAATCACGACTTCGACTTGAGCGACCGGCGCGTGGCGGTGGTCGGCAACGGCGCCAGCGCGATTCAGGTGCTACCGAAGCTCGCCGACACGGCTCGAACCGTCACGCTGTTTCAGCGGACCGCAAGTTGGGTCCAGCCTTTGAGCAATTATCGCTATAAAACCTGGCAGCAGTTCGCCTTTCGCTGGGTGCCGTTGGCGGCCCGGTTGCACCGGTTTTATATTTTCGCACGGTGCGATTCTCGATTTCTCGCCTTCGGCGACGGCGACAATTTCCCGAACAAGTATTACCGGCACCGGCTGACGACGCAAATGCGGAACCAGGCGCCCCGCAAACTGCGAAAAGAGGTGGTTCCCAAATATCTGCCCGGCTGCAAGCGCATTCTGCAATCCGACGACTACCTGCAATCACTCGGCCGAGAGAACGTTCGCCTGGTTGCCGAAGCCATTGAAACGTTCACGCCGGAAGGGATTGACACGTCGGCCGAGTCGCATGCTTTCGACGCGATCGTGTTTGCGACCGGCTTTCATTCGACCGGCTTCTTGCAGCCAATGCACATTGTGGGCCGCGGCGGAGAGTCGCTCCATGACGCCTGGAATCCGCGTCCCCGCACGCTGCTGGGCATGACGGCGCCCGGCTTTCCCAACCTGTTCCTGCTCTACGGCCCGAACACGAACCTGGGGCACAACTCCGTGATCTTCATGGTCGAATGCCAGGTGCGCTACCTGCTGAAGTGCCTCAAACAGATGCGGCGGCGCAGAGCAACCGCCATCGAACCAACCGCGGCGGCGGTCGAGGCCTACGACGCACGCCTGCAACAAAAGCTGGATCGGACCGTCTGGGCCGGCGATTGCAATAGCTGGTACAAGCAGGGGGACGGCTCGATTGTCAACAACTGGAGCAGTTCCGCGACGTCCTACTGGTGGCACACCCGCCGCGTAGACTTCAGCCAGTTTCATTTTATCCCGCCGCCGCCAACAATGGCTGGCGCGACCGCCCACGACACAGCCTCGGCACGGAGCACACAATAACCAACTTCTTGATCCAAGTCGCTTTCCACAGGAGGATGGTCGCGCGAGTCGAGTTGCTGCCTGCACCCTGACAACGGACAACCGTCGGCGGTCTCGCGCTCGGCGACCGGGTCGATCGCGGTTGGATCGTCGATCATTTGCAAATCTTCCAGTAGCCGATACACCATGATGCGATGCTGCCGACTGCGGAGCGAGAGCGGCTGATCTTTCCGGGTCGTCTCCAGGATCATCGCCCGGATGCCGAGATGCTCACCCGCGGCGCGGGCCAAAGCGCCTTGCGCGGGCGGGGCTAGCGATTGAAACTTGTGCTGCTTTACGTCGATCGTGGCGTTGATCGCTTGAACCATCCGACGGCTGGCTCGGTCCGTATCGGGCGATCGATGGCGGATCACCGTGCTGCCGACGCTGTCGGAATTGACGAGGTGGAAGTCGTACCCCTCGTGCAGATCGAGGAGCCAGTCGGGCTGCTCCGCGACAAGCAACTTCCACAAAGCGCCTGCCGGCTCGCCCCGTGGAGCTTCCTCCGCGGTACGAGGAAAGTTGCGGTTCAAATCGCGCAACGGACGCGCTGCTTGGGGTAAGAATCGACGATTGGCCCGCAGGCCCGGTACATTGGCCCGCGGGACGACAAGCAACTTGCCGCGCGTGAGCGGCCAATGGCGAATCTGCTCGGCGGCGGTCGCTCCCGCAGGTTCGTTGCCGTGGATGCCGCCCACGATCAACACCGTCGGTCCATCACGACCAGTGTCGTGTACGAAGCAGGGGGTTTCCCAACGCGTGCCTTCCAACAGAAGGAACGTTTCCCGCTCTGCGGCGACCCCCAAGGTCGCTACGGCCACCGCCCACAACACCGCCGCAAACACCCACCCCGCCTTGGCGAGCAATACTCTACGGTTTAGGCCAACGACGGTACGTGGGTGCCAGTCGTTCACGGCATACGCTCCAGGGAAACAATCCTAGACCAACCCGTTACGCACCGCCCAAACAGCGGCTTGGGTGCGGTCGGAGACGCCTACTTTTCTGAGGATGTGCTGCACGTGTTCCTTGACCGTTTCATAACTGATCCCCAGCGCCAGGGCGATCTCCTTGTTCGTCAGCCCATAGGCCAACTGCCGCAGCACTTCGCTCTCGCGCTGCGTGAGCGGCACCTCGACGTCGGCGACAAGCCGTGGCGTGGCCAGCGCGCCGGTCACCCGCCGCAGTTCGTCGCGGGTCCAGACACTTTCGCCGGCGGCCGCTAGGCGAATCGCTTCCAGTAGTTTGTCGCGACTGATTCCCTTGAGTAAATAACCGCAAGCGCCCAAGGCAACCGCGCGCGCCACATAGGTGGGATTGTCATAGGTCGAGAGCATCAGAATCGGCAAATCGGGCTTGTCGAGCTTGATGCGACCCAAGGCGTTCAATCCATCCCCGTTGGGCATGCGAACGTCGAGCATCAGTACGTCGAAGTCCTTGGACAACGCCTTCTTGATAGCTTCCTCGCCCGACGATGCCTCGGCAATGACCGAGATCTCGGTCTTTTCAATGAGACTCTTCAACCCGCGGCGGACGACCTCGTGGTCGTCGGCGATCATTAATTTGATAGTCACGTTCTTCATCCCCAATTACTACAGAGCCCAGTTGCGGCGGGGCAAACGCCCCAGACGGACCAAAATGGTATCCCCCCGACTATTTATATCCAATCCCAACGGAGTCGCATAGGCTCGCACGCTGGAAAAGTCCCCTCCGGCAACCGACGTCAGCTACGTTCCGCAATCAACAGATAAGGCGCAACTCTCTATTATCACATATCTTGCACTCCTGTCACCTATCGTCACAATAGTCGTCAACAGCCGATTTTCTCGCCCACTGTTTTTTTGACTGACACTCAACTTGCGGGCGATCAGACTGCGTCGCAGCACCCCCCAGCTTCTTTCCCCCAATCGTAAGTAGCCCTTCGCGCGGTGCGGTTGAGCGGCAATGGATCGGCTCCGATTTTTCTCTCGGCGAGCCAACCGCTATGCTGACAGCCCCGGCCTGTCAGTGGTACACTTGCCCATGTGGCGCAGCACCCCCTTATTGGCTAACAGAGTCGTCACAGGATAATCGATTCGACAAGGGCGCGTCGGATGAACCATCGAGTCGATCCTGTATCGAATGTCCCTGCTTGCCTCTCCATTGGCTTGCCGGAGAATGTGTCGCGGCTGGTGGCCGATGTTTGGGGCGGTAATCCTTTTCAGGCGGCCGACACAGTGTCGTCGGCACGTACGCTAATCGATCGCGAACCGCCGCACATGGTCGTGCTGTGGATCGATGGCGCCGAGCAAGCGGAGCTTGATTTACTGCGTCGCTTCGTGGGCCCCGACGCAGTGATCTTTTTGATTTTCGATTCTCCCCGCCACGATTTCCCCGCCGCTGTTGACGACACTTTCGAGTTGCCCCGAGACGAGACGCGACTGGCCGGACGGTTGCGCGTCGCCTTGGAGGATATCACGCGCCAACTGGCGCTGCGCGTGCGCGCGAACGAATTGGACGATCAACTCCAGCGCTACGATCTAGCCTTTCGCGGTTCGGACGACGGCCTTTGGGACGCCAAGGTGTATTGGCCCGATTGGTTCGCCGACGACAACGAGGTGTACTTCTCGCCGCGCTTCAAGTCGATGCTAGGATTCGAGGAAGACGAGTTCGACGATAGTCTCGGCGCCTGGAAACGGCGTGTCCATCCGGACGATCAGGCCCTCGTCTACCAGGCGATCGACGATCATCTGCATCGACACGTCCCGTTCGATATCCAGTACCGCATGTTCAACAAGAAAGGCGACATCGTATGGATTCGCGGGCTGGGCAGCGCCATCTGGGACTTCAATGATATTCCCGTGCGGATGGCCGGTTCGAATCGCGATATCACGGCCCGCAAGGCGGCCCAGGACGAGCGCGACAAGTTTTTCGAGCATTCGCTCGACTTGCTCTGCTTCGCCAACCTGGAGGGCTACTTTGTGCGCGTCAATCCCGCCTTTACCCGCGTGCTTGGCTATACCGAGGAAGAATTGCTGGCACGACCCTTTCTGGAACTCGTCCATCCAGACGATTTGCCAAGGACGTTGCGCGAAATCGAGCGATTGCGTGCGGGCGTGGATACGCTCCATTTCGAGAATCGCTATCTTCGCAAGGACGGTACCCCTTGTTGGCTGTCGTGGAAAACGCCGGCGCCGCCGCCGGGAGAAACAAGGCTGTTTGCCGTCGCCCGCGACATCACCGTGGAAAAGCAAGCGCAATTGGATTTGCAGCGGGAACAGGACTTGCTCAAGCAAATGCTCGAATTCCAGGAGCGCGATCGCAAGTTAATTGCCTACGAAATCCACGACGGCGTGGTCCAACAAACGGCCGCCGCCCTGATGCACCTGGAGGTCTATCAGTCCGCGCTGGAATCGGACCCGCCGCGGGCGGCCAAGAATCTCCAACGTGTGGCGGAGCTGCTGCCCCAGGCGGTGGAAGAGGCCCGACGGCTGATTAGCGGATTGCGCCCCCCCGCCTTGGACGATCTGGGCATCGTAGCAGGGATCGCCTATCTGGCGGAACAAGCCAGTCAGTCGGTTGAGCACGTGGCGTTCGATCCCGACGACGATCTGCCCGAACTGGCCAAACCGCTAGAGGACACCCTGTTTCGAGTCGCCCAAGAATCGCTGAACAATGCGGTGCGACATAGTCAATCGGATCGCATCGAAATCCGTTTGTTCCATGAGGCGGAATACGTCACGCTTGTCGTGCAGGACTGGGGCGTCGGATTCGATCCCTCGCAACCGACACCCGGCCATTACGGTCTTTCCGGCATGCGCGAACGCTGCCGGTTGATGGAATGTCCGCTTACGATCGAAAGCACCCCGGGCAAAGGCGCAACAGTGACTTGCCGCATACCGGTTCTGCACGACAACTGAACCTGCCGTTCAGTACAACACAGCCACAGCGCATAAAAAAGCCCCGGAGGAACCATTGTTCCACCAGGGCTATTCTCCAAAAAGACGCGGCCGGGAATCGAACCCGGATAACAGGATTTGCAATCCAGCGCCTAACCGTTCGGCCACCGCGTCGTCGTGCTGCTCTCCGCCTTACCTATAGGACACTGCTAGCAAGGCGGAGGTTCGTCTCGACTGGTAATTTAGGAAGTTGCTGCGGACCGGTCAAGGTCTGCGGCCTGTGCCGGCCAATGACTTTGCCGATCATAGTCATCGGCAACGAGCCTGCCGATCATGAGTATTGTAGAGGTTTTCCGGCGACTCGAGCTGGATACCCGCCAATCGATCCAGGCTGCGGATGGGCCAATCGACGCTCATTGGACGCTCATCGCTCGGTATCCTTTGGGCAAAAACTGTGAGCCTCGTTCCGATTGAACTGAAGATTCGCGCTAGCCTATTTCGATGGTTAATGTGTATCGATGCGTATTGTGGCTGGACCGATCGGCGTTGCCGCGTTCAGCGCGACACGCTATCCTCCGCTTTCGCTATCACTCTCGCCCTGCAGGAAAGCCGCAGCGATGAATCTATTGAAGCAGTTCGGCCGCCGACAGACCGAAGCCTATGTCGACCGGCTCGCCCGCGAAATTGCCAAGCAGGCTCAGCCGCAAGTCTGGGACCGCGTTCGCGACGAGATCCTGCTGATGAACATCGCCGAAGCCCGCGGCTACGCCCGAGCACGCGCCGCAGCCGTCGTGCG
>JBGTJT010000152.1:0-3823 GCA_041744995.1 Pirellulales bacterium
GACCGTGCCATGCGTAGTGCAGCAGACGGTTGAAGTGTTACTAAATTGTTAGTTCGGCCGCGGCGCCCTGCGGCGCGCAAAAAAGGCCCGTGATTGGCACGGGCCTGACCGCTTTTTGCGGCTGGTTTCGCTTAGGGGGGGGCGGCTAGCGTTTGTGGATACGCCGCTGCGCCTTGACCTTTTCGCTGGGCACCTTCACGTTCCAGGCCAGACCGCAAAGTTCCATCGTGCGGATGACCATCCAGCTCGTGTCGAACTGCCACCACGAGAGGCCATGCCGGGCGGAGGTGGGGAAGGCGTGGTGGTTGTTGTGCCAACCTTCGCCCCAGCCGGCGATTGCGCAGACCACGTTGTTGGTCGAGTAGTCGGTCGTCTCGTACTGACGCTGGCCGAACACGTGGCAGATGCTGTTGATCGACCAGGTAATGTGGTGGCCGACGAAGATGCGGACAAAACCGCCCCACAGCAGCCCCAGCCAAGCGCCTTCCCAACTCCAACTGCCGGTCAGGATTCCGCCAATCGCCATCGGAATCGCCAAGCTGGCGAGCACCCACAGGTAATACATGCGGTCGACCGAAACGAGCAGCTTGTCTTGCAACAAGTCGGGAACGTACTTTTCGACGTCGGGCATCGACCAGTGGTTGGTGAACAACCAGCCGACCTGGGCGTACCACAGCCCCTTGATCGTGTTCCACACGCCCGTGCCGTGCAGGTGCGGCGAATGGGGATCGCCCAAGTGATCGGACAACTGGTGATGCTTGCGATGGACGGCGCACCAAATCAGCGGGGAGCCTTCCACCGACAAGGCGCCGAAAAACATCCACATGGCGCGAATCGGACGGAAGGTCTCAAACGAGCCGTGCGTTAGCAGGCGGTGAAATCCGATCGTGACGCCCATGCCCGAAACGGCCCAGGCGGCGAGGAACAGCACCAGATACTTCCAGCCCATCCAGCCGTTGGTCCAGGCGTAGGCGATGGCTGCAATCGTGCCGACCAATGGGCCGATGGTGGCCAGCAGCATGATGATCTTGTCACCCAACGGCGCCGGCGTGCTGATCGGGGGCACTTCTTCCGGTTGCCTTGGCAGGGCGGTCTTGGGCGATTTGTTTTTTGCGGGCGGCAGGGCGACAGGCGCCATGGAAATGCCGCTTTCCGAGGGGAGTGTACTCAATGCATCGATCCTTAATGGGTACCTTGTCGACTTCCGCGGGTGAAACTTCAACCGTCACACGCGATGGTTAGCGAATTCGCGAAGCAGACCAACTAACTCAAATGTAGCGCAGCGGCGGCAGAAAACCAACCCGGTCAGGCCGACGCAACCGGGTATCTTACCCCTTTTGGCCGCGGCCGTCCATGTTGCTATGTCCCTATTCCAGGCAAGTTTGCGGAAAGTCACCCCGAACGGCCCCGTGGGGCGATCTGCGCAAAGTTTAGGGCCTCTGTGAGCGGACGGGCACAGGTACTATCCGGAAAACTTCTTTCCCCGCTTCTTGCGGCGGCCGACCCCGTCGAGCGGGAAGCGGGCGGTGACCTGGGCGCCTTGGCCGGGCTGGGACGTAATCCGGGCTTTGCCGCCAAACAGCCGTGCCCGCTCGATAATGCCCCGCAGCCCGAATCGCGACTCCGGGACCGCGGCCTTGTCGAAGCCGACGCCGTCGTCGATCACGCTGATCACCAAGTGCCCCCTGCGTTGATACAGCGTGACCTGCGCGGTGCGGCATTTGCTGTGGCGACGGACGTTGTTCAGCGCCTCCTGCACAACGCGAAAGACGGTATTCTCCAACAGATCGGGGAGGCGGTCGAACTGCACCTCGTGCTGAAAGGTGACCGCCACGCCGCTTTTTTCCCTTGCGTCGTTGGCCAGGTACTCGATCGCGCCGAGCACGCCCTGTTCGTCGAGGATCATTGGGCGGAGTTCGCCAATCAACCGGCGGCCGTCGTTGATCGCCTTGCCCAGCAAATCGATCGATAGTTGAAACGATTCCAGCAACGCGGGGTGATCGGTGGCAAGCTGCCGGAGACGGTGCTGGTGCCCCTCAAGGATCATCTTCGCGCTGACGACGTCCTGCACGTAGCCGTCGTGAACGTCGTAGGCGAACAGCTTGCGTTCCTTTTCCTGCAGATCGAGCAGTCGCCGCAACAAGCGTTCCTCGCGATGTTGACGCTTTTCGATCCGCTTGCGCTCGCTGACGTCAAGCACAATGCACAGGCACCGTTTGCCGAACGAATCGAGCAAGGTGGCGCCCACCAGCACCGGCACGCGCGTGCCGTCGCGGCGCAGCAACAGCAGCTCGATCGGAGCACAGGTACCATGGCGGAGCAACTGCGCAAAATTGCGATCATATCGAGCGCGGCTCTTGGCCGACATAAACTGCTCGCGCCGCGGACCGCCTGCTTCCAAGACGTCGCGATCATAATCGAGCATTTCCAGAAACGCGTCGTTGGCCTCGACAATGTTGCCGCGGGCGTCGGCAATGACAATACCGATAAACTGCGAATTAACCAGTCGATTGAATCGCTGGTGACTCTGACGAAGCGCATCCTGAGCCGCCTTCTGCTCCGACACATCGATCGAGAAGCCCAATGCACCGCCGTGGACGTCGTCCGGCGTCAGGAACGTTTCAAAACCCCATGGATTATCCGGCGGACCTTCGGTGTAGTAATAGAGGGTTTCACCGGCTAAGGCGCGGCGAAACGGCTCGGTATTTTCCGGCGAATAGTCGAACACGTTGCGGCCGACCATTTCACCGTTGGAGAGACCGAGCCGTTCCAGGCCGCGCCCTTCGGAGAGCGTCACCAGCCCGTGCTTGTCGATCCGCCAGGCGACCATCGGTAAATTGTTCAGAATGCCGCCCAGCACCTGGTTCTTCTCGCGAATCGCTCCTTCGGCGCGACGCGCCTCGGTGACGTCTTCGGTGAGGCCCGCCACCCGCAACACGTGGCCGGCGGCGTCCAACACCGGAAACGCGCGGGTGTGGATCCAGCGAATTTCGCCGTCGGGCCGAATGATGCGATACGTTTGCTGATGACTCCCCAAGGCGTGCCGGCGCACGCTGTCGCGGACCAACTCCAGGTCGTCCGGATGCACGAGTTCGAGAAAGCTGAGCGGGTTGTCGTACATGCTCTGGCAGCTTCGCTGGTAGATCGTCTCGTAGGCCGGGCTGATGTAGAGCAGCTTGGTTTTGTCGCGGTCGGCCAGCCAGAACACTTCGGTGATGTTCTCGGCGATTTCGCGAAACCGCTGTTCGCTTTCACGGAGCGCGGTTTCGGTGCGCCGGTGCTCGGCGATTTCCGCCTCGAGCCTGCGGTTGGCTTGCTCCAACTCGGCGGTCCGAGCCGCCACGCGCTGTTCGAGGCTGGCCATCAACCGCACTGCTTCCGCTTGAGCCGCCTCGCGTCCGGAGGCGCTATCACGCAGCGCCGGCTCAGTTTGATTCGATTCGTTGTCGATCGGTCGACTCATAACCTTTCCTGTCCGCTAGCGGAGTTCGCCGCCGGGCAGCTCGCGGCAAATGCCACAACCGCTACTGTTGGTTATACTTGCCAGGGGCCGCGGACACCAAGAAATCGGCCAGCCAAAAGGGGCAAAATACTATTAAAGACGCGTTGTTTACCGTACAATGGAACTAATTCACACCCCAATGCGCATTGCAACGAATGGCTACAGACACACCACCAACCGATCTCGATCAGGTCATCGCCAGCAATGTTTCCGCCGCGGTGGAATCATTTCCGTGGGATGTTCGTATCCGTCGACGGGGCGACTTCGAAATCTGGCTGGAGGGGGACGTGGTGGCCTGCGCCTGTCCCGACTGCGGCTCGC
>JBGTJT010000153.1:0-5600 GCA_041744995.1 Pirellulales bacterium
GCAGTCGCTGCGAGAGTCGGAACTCGACAGCCTGCCGCTTTATCCCGAACATCGCTCCTGCCGCGCACCGACGACGCGACGCATCCTCGACATCTTCGAGCCAATTCAACGACACCAGCTCAGCGGCGCCGGCGACGGCGAGACCTTTGTGACACAACTGACGCCGTTGCAGGCCCAGATCGCCCAATGGTTCGACTTCGCCCCCGGGAAATACGGCCGCTGACCGCATTGCCGCCGCCCTGAAATTCGGAGAAAATGATCGCCAACAGTGCGGAAAGTACGAGGATAAGATGAAACAAGATGCGTTTCCATCACCGGGAAGAGTTCGATTGCTGTGAAAATGCCTCCGGCGGACCGCCGCCATGATGCCTTCCCGGTGGGGCGTCGAACGATCGTGGGACGCGCCTGCCGGCGAGCCGCCGGGTCGCGACTCCGGCGGCTCGAGATATTTGGACAAGTTGTCAAAGATCGTCGCCAGCAGCTTATTGTGCTGGGGAGCCAACGCGTCGCCTATTTGGCGAGCATGTGCCTCAATGCATGGCGGATTCTTCCGTCCGCCGTTAATTCATGAATGTGGCCGATGCTGTTTCCTCTCCGACCAGCAGTGTGTGCGGCTAGTATTGATGTTGCACTTGGTACAGGCGCAGGGCAATCAACAGGGCGTAGTTTGTTGCGTGCAGGGCGTCGTCCTGCTGGGTTTCGGGGTGCGTATATCGAACGGACCGGGTCTCGTCGTTGTACTCGGCGACCTCACAGGCGAACTCATCCAGATACCCGCGGATTTGATCTCGCACAGGAAACAACACCTGGCGATTCTTCACTCGGCTGAACAGCGCGCCAATCGTCGCCGAGCGGTCGACGGTCCATTTCCAAAGGCTGCCGTCCTGGTGAGGTTGCTGGCCGGCGCCAGAGTAGAAGATGGCGTACAGATGATTGAGATGCTCAAGCTGTTCTAACAGCAGCCGGTTGTAGACGTGCCCGTTGCCGCCGCCGTCGGCTGCAATATGGCGCACCTGAAAATGTTGGCAACAGCGGGCCGTTTCGCGAACGATTCGTTGCGGATCTTCCTCCGGACTGAAGCGGTCGAACCGGCAGATTTGAAACGTATAGTCGGATCGCATGAAGCCGATCACCACCACCGTCCGCGAAGTCCCACCGCCTCCCCAATCGATGCCCGCCACCAGTTGTTGCTGCCCGTCCCTCGGCACGTCGGCCGGTGACCGGGCCATCGGCGCCAATCCGCAGCAGGCCTCCAACTCTTCGATGGTGACGACGTGCTCTCCGATCGTGGTCGGCAGACCCAGCACCTCGTTTTTGAAGCGGGCCAAATCGTACGTGCTGCGGCGGCCCAGCACTTCCTCATAGTTGATCCACGGGACCATCAAGTGATTGAGCCAGTAGCCGTCGCCCCAAGTCGCGTGCGGATAGCGGGCCACCCATCGCCCTTGCATAGGGTCGAGCGGGGCGCGGCAGTGCGGGCAGACGACGCCCTCGGCCCCCAGGCACCGTTCATCGAGAATAACCGCGGCGGCGCAGTCCCCGCAGTCACAGGTCCACTCATGGGCGGTCGACTGGCGGTACATCGACTCCAAGTGGTTGTCGAGCATTTTGGGAGTGCCGGTCAAGATGGTCCGGCCGCGACTGGAATGGCTCAAGGTCTCCTGCAGGACGGGGAGGTCGCCGGCCGCGATGTCCTGAAACTCGTCGACCAGAAGAAGATCGGAACTGATGCCGCGGGCCGCGTCGGCGCTGCGAAAGGCCGCCCGAATGAAAAGTTGCGATCCGTTGACGAAACGCATGTTGGTCACTTGGAGCAGGTTCTTGTGGTTGCCAACCAGGCGGCGGCGAATGGCGGGACTTTCCTCGATCGACGGCATCAGGCGGGTATGGCTGAAGACGCGCGCCTGCTCCGTGCGCGGGCAAACGAACAAGATTTTGATGCCCGGTCGCATGCAGGCCTCGTAGAGGATCGTATTCGCCAAAAAGGTCGATTTCTCCACTTGCCGGCTCGCCCGCAACACCAGGTTCCGCGACGAGGCGTAGATGTCCGGAAGGTAGGCCCGCTCGTCAAAGCGGATTAGCCGCCGGTCGAGATAGACGGAACGTGCGCAGAAAGAAAGCTTACTCGTCACCGGCCTGCTCCTCCTCTCCGCCGTGCGCCACCACCCACAGACGACTGAACTGCTCGTTCGTCAGATAGGGCTCTAGCACATTCAGCAGTTGCGGGTTGGCTTGGACGGCGTCTTCCAAACTCGCGTCGTCGAGCCGTGGCTGCTTGCTGCTGCTGTCGGACTGTCGCTCGTTCTGCAGCAGCGTGGCGTAGACGCCTTTCATCGAATTGGCCATCGCCGGTGTGACGAGCTTGGTGAGCACCAGGCCGGGCAGATTCTCCAGGCCTCCGATCCACCGGTCGACGCGCGTTGTTTTGGCGGGCCGTTGTGGGCGGGGGCGCTTGTGCGAAGCGTTTGACTGGCGTTTGCCGGCGCGCTCGCCGGAGGGGAGTTCGCTATCATTGGGAGGCAGTTTTTCAGTAGACATTTTCGAATCCTTTCGAACTTAAAAATAGAAACCGGAAATAGAAACCGATCGATTACGTTATAGACGCCTTTCTGCGGGTCCGTTTGTGCAGGTAGTTCGTTTCGTAATTTGGGAGCCAGAAGGACACTTGGTTCAGGTTGCTTGACCGACGGTGAATGCCAACGAATTAAGGCCGGCGAGCTGTACCTCCGCGTCCGGCGCCCCCAGGGCCGTGCGGATACTTCGCAGCAGCTTGCGAACTGTTTCGCGGCGAGCAATTCCGAGTCCGTTCGCGGCCGCCGCTGCATCGACATCCGGTGTTTCGCGCAGCAGTCGAATCGCCCGAAACCAGACGAGCAGCGGCAGGCGCGACCGCTCCATCACGGTGCCGGCCCGCACGCCGATCTGGCGGCGGCAAGCGGCGCACTCCCAGCGCTGGCGCGTGCTGAGCCAGTGACCGTTGGCTGCGCTGCAGCCAGGACAGCGCCACTCCGGCAGGGCGAAACGTGCCGACAGATATTCCAGGCAGCTTTGTTCATCTACAAAGTGACGGCTCTGGGCCTGCCCAGGCGGGTTCGCGCTGTCGCGGTCCTGGGCCGCCTCGCGGCGGGCCTCTTGGATCGCCTGCAACTGGCGAAGGGCCGCATAGAATGCCTTCTCGTGGCCGCGCCGGTAGCGGGCCGACCGGTCGAGCGCGTCAGTCGTGAAGGCTGCGGACAGCAGGGCGTCCTCCCGCGAGCCGGCGTCTTCGTCGCCGCGGAACAGCACCTTCGACATCTCTAATGCGCCGGTCCGCAGCACGGCAGGCTCCGCCTGCTCGGCCAACTCCAGCATCGCTGCGTGGCGGGCCATCTCGTCAATCAGTGTGCGCTCCAGCGCCGAGGCGGGCTGCATGTCGGCCGTGAACCGCTGGCGATAAGAATCCACTTGAGAGCGTTGGAGTATTTTTGGCAGGAGCAGTTCGCTCGTTAAGCCGTGCTTCAAGGCGTTGCCGCGCGAACGCGCCTTGCCTTCAGCGGTCCGCGGTCCGCCGCGGCGGGCGGGAGAATTAGTTGACGGATGTTTCTTGGTCTTGCGAGGCATGGCTATTGTCGGCGAGGCATGTGGCGAGTAGGTTTGAATTGAAGGGTTTTTGGCGATTTCTAAAATAAACTGTTATAGTACCCTTATATGGTATTTCATTATTGGGCGTCAAGTCGATTTTTGGGAATGATTTATGGAGCGTGAGCAGATGGGATCAACGGCCAACGTCGCGCATGAGCGCCTAATCGAACTTCTGAAGGAGCTGGCCGAGCAGGGCTACACACAGGCCCAGGTAGCAGCCGAAGCCCAACTCCAGCCGCAATATTTATCCGATATCAAGCGCAACACGCGCCCCATGACCGAGCTGGTCGCTCGGCGGCTCGAGGACGGCTTTGGCGTCAATCGCCAGTGGCTCCTCGGCATAAGCGACGTCCGCGAAGTCGGCTCAGTATCGGAAAGCGACGGCTTCGACGATGGTGAGCGGCTACCGGTCCTGAACCATCCGATAGAAGGCGACCCCTACACAAATCCGGCCTGGGATGGCAGCGACCGCGAAGTGACGGGGCTTGCCGTCGCCAAGCTGAGTTCTCTGAGTTATCCATACCTGTTGCGGTTTGGCAATGAGGATGTGGAGGGCCGCCTTCGCAAATACGATTTGATTTTGATCTCCCAGTCGTTTGCGGAGGAGGCCCCGATCCATGTGGTTCGCTATCGCAAGAAGTTGTCCCTGGCGAGACGTCAGCTGCAGGAAGGCTGGAGTCGTGTCGCCAACGGCGCTCCGCTGCCGGCCGATTCTCCCAGCGTAGGCCACGCCGTCGGGATTGTTTGGGGATCGTTGATGTAGTCCCGGCCGGTGCGCTGCGACCCACCCGGCGCCCTGCCATTCTTCGGGTCCGATTCGATCCGCTATCGGAATCACCTTGCCCGGTCGATTCGCGCCTTGATGCATGCGATTCGCGCGAAGCAAATCTGCGGTTGTCTCGCTGTTAATTCCTTGGGAAACCGGTCGGCAGGGCGCTATTCGAGATTTGACCGCCCACCCACGTCCGATCGTTGGCAAAAACTACTGTTTTGAGCTGAATTCGGGGCAAAAACGCGTCATATAAAGTGATGTTGCGACCAGATAGCTATCAGGTTCCTTTGGGACTCCAACCCCGTACTTACAAAGGAGAAATAGCTCACGAAGCTGATGGTATTACTGTCGGGCACGGCGCTCAACCGTGTTCGAACCTCTCTTCACCAGAGTGTCCGACAAGCGGCCTGCTGCAAGGTGGGAAGCCCGCTCATAAACTGGGACCGCCGAGTAACAGCGACTCGGCACCCAGCGTCGGAAGGCGAAGCGGATCAGCGAAAGCAAACTGCGTGGGATCGTCAAATATTAACTCGTAGCGCTGTTGATACGAGGGGGCGCAAGCTCGCGGGTGGTGGGATCTTCCATTCGGGTCGTCCACGGTGAACAACAACCCCGCCGGTCTTCGAAGCAGGATCCGTCTTGGCCGCGTGTGGTGCCATCGGAACTGGGACATGCTGTTCGTCGCTCTGCCACGGCTGGCCGTGACGGAGGTGCCGACCGCCCCGACTATACAAGGAGGGACAACCGGTGTGTGGCGGACAGCAAAGGATAGTGGACCAAGCCAAGGCCCAGGGTAATGCCTGGGATACGGGGGTAGTTCCCGGCCATCTCTCGGGATGGAGCAGAATTCCACGTGCTGAAGAAATGAAGGTAAACGTGCTGCAGTGTAGTTACGAGGGACAGGCGTGTTGACGATGGCAAGAACCATTGACGCAAATCGAACTCAGGCCGCTCCCGTCTGGAGCCAGATCGACTGGCGAAAGATCGAGAAGACCGTTCTACGTCTGCAACACCGAATCTTCATGGCCAAGGTCAAAGGCAACGCCAAGGGAATGGAATCCCTGCAGATTAGGCTTGCGTTGGCAAATTTCAAAAACGCACGAACTACCGACGGTTGATTAATGCTCACCGCACGGCGGATGAGAATGCTTGACAAACGCCATTCCCAGTTCGGTGTAGAACGCAACGAGGGCTATCCATGTCGTCA